>NZ_BAABFB010000039.1:0-10989 GCF_039540555.1 Rhodococcus olei
CGGCACAGGTTTTCGCCGAGAGTCTGGCACCATAAACCGACGGTGTTGCGACGACCACTCGAATCCACCGGTCTGCTCGATGAACCGCGTCCGGGCCGGCCCCGAACGATCGACGATGCCAAGATCGAAGATCTGATCACCGCAACGCTGGAAACGACACCGAAGAACACGATGCACTGGTCGACACGGTCGATGGCCGAGCAACTGGATCTGTCGCAGTCGACAGTGTCAAAAGTATGGCGTGCGTTCGGATTAGCTCCACAAAAGCAGGATTCGTAGGAAGTTATCCAATGATCCACTGTTCACCGAGAAGGTTCGAGACGTGGTCGGCCTGTACCTAAATCCACCAGACCGGGCTCTGGTGCTGGGCGTACACTCGACCGCACCCAACCGGTGTTCCCGATGCTTCCGCCGAACACTGGCACGCGCCAGCAACGACTACCTCCGCAACGGCACATAGAGCCTATATGTCGCTCTCGACATCGCCACGAACTAGACTTGCCCACCTGAATGGTGCCCTCGACCCAGTTGATATTCGACCCTCAGCAGGTCGAATTATCCCAGGTCAGGGCACTATTCTTCGTTCACGACACCGTCCCGGTCATGGATTGCGGCGAAAGCGCGAGGTTAGGTGCTCTCGGGGTGTGGCCGGCGATATCCTGGGAGCGCACCATCGAGAGGTGAGCGGTGTTGCAGTTTCGGCCTTGTTCTGACACGGCGTGGTGGTGTGTCCGATGACCGACATCGATCCATTCGCGACACAACGCGACGTGTCCGGTTCCGTCACGGCGGAGTTGACCGCGGCCGGATTCGAGGATGCCCACGAGATCGGCCGCGGCGGATTCGGTGTCGTCTACCGCTGCACCCAGGTTTCCCTGGATCGCACCGTGGCGGTCAAGGTCCTCACCGCCGACCTCGACGAACTGAACCGGGCACGGTTCCTGCGCGAACAGCACGCGGCGGGCCGGCTGACCGGGCACCCGAACATCGTCAACGTCCTCCACGTCGACACCACCGACACCGGTCGGCCCTACATCGTGATGCCATACCACGCCCGCGGCTCTCTCGATGCACGGATCCGCCGCCACGGACCGCTCCCACTGGAGGAAGCGCTGCGGCTCGGGGTGAAGATCGCCGGCGCCCTCGAGACCGCGCACCGCCACGGGATCCTGCATCGCGACGTCAAGCCCGGAAACATCCTGCTCACCGACTACGGGGAGCCGGCGCTGACGGATTTCGGTATCGCTCACATCGCCGGCGGATTCGAGACCACCACCGGGATCGTGACCGGGTCGCCGGCGTTCACCGCCCCCGAAATCATCGCCGGCGAACCCCCGAGCCCCGCCGCGGACGTCTACGGCCTCGGCTCCACGTTGTTCGCGGCGCTCACCGGGCACGCCGCCTTCGAACGCCGCAGCGGTGAGCAACTGGTGGCTCAGTTCCTGCGGATCACGGCCGAGCCCGTGCCGGACCCCCGTGAGCATGGCATTCCCGACGAGGTGAGTGCGGTCGTCGAAAGCGCCATGTCCGGCGACCCAGGGAGCCGCCCCTCCGCCGCGGAACTCGGCAGACAGCTGCGCGAGTCCCAACGCCACCACGGTTTCCCGGTCGACGACATGGCCATCTACGCAGAACCCGGAGAGGAGCAGGGAGGCACGCCACCCGGTCGAGCGACCTCTTCCTCGGTGGCCGAAGCATCACCCGCGCGGTGGCCGTCAGGGTCGACCCTGGAGTCGGGTCGAACGGGTGGCCTACCGCTGGAGCTGACCAGTTTCGTCGACCGCCGCACCGAGCTGGCCGAGGCGAAGAACCTGCTGACGGCCTCGCGGTTGGTGACGCTGACCGGGATCGGCGGCGTCGGCAAAACCCGGCTTGCGGTGCGGGTCGCCACCAAGGCCCGGCGTGATTTCCCCGACGGCGTGACGCTGGTCGAGCTGGGCGAACTGCGCGACGAGTCGCTCCTGGTGGGGGTGGTAGCGGGTGCGCTGGGACTACGGGACAGGTCGGCCAGACCCACACTCGAGGTGCTCGTTGACTTCCTCGCCCCGCGAACACTGCTCCTGGTGCTCGACAACTGCGAGCAGGTTGTGGGCGCGGTGGCCAAGCTCACCGAAACCCTGCTGCGCTTCTGCCCCCGGCTGCGGATTCTCGCGACCAGCCGCGAACCGGTCGGGATCGGCGGGGAAAATGTGCTGCCGATTCCTCCGCTACCCGTTCCCGATTCCGATCACCTCCCGAGGAGGCTGCCCGGCAATGACGCGGTCGCCCTGTTCGCCGACCGGGGCGCCGCGGCCGTGCCGGGATTCGAGCTCACCGAGCACAACACGGTCACCATCGCCCGCATCTGCCAACGACTGGACGGGCTGCCGTTGCCGATCGAGTTGGCCGCGGCCCGGCTGCGGGCGATGTCGCCCGAGCAGATCCTGGAGCGGCTGACCGACCGCTACGCACTGCTGACCCGCGGCAGCAGGGACGCACCCTCGCGGCAGCAGACGCTGCGGATGTGCATCGACTGGAGCCACGATCTGTGCGCTCCGGCGGAACAACGCGCGTGGGCTCAGCTCTCGGTGTTCGCCGGCAGCTTCGACCTCGAGGCCGTACAACAGGTTTGCCGCAACGACCCGACAGACGAGGATCTCCTCGATACGGTGACCTACCTGGTCGACAAGTCGATCCTGACCCGATACGAGTCGGGTTCGATGGTGCGGTTCCGCATGCTCGACACCGTGCGGGACTACGGCCTCGAAAAGGCGCAGGAGGCCGGGGAGTACCCCGAACTGCGCCGCCGGCACCGTGACTGGTGTGCGCGATTGGCCCTCGAGGCGGAAGCCGACTGGATCAGTTCCCGGCAGCTCGCGTGGATCACCAGGCTGAGCCGGGAGCAGCCGAATCTGCGGGAGGCACTGGAGTTCTGTGTGTCCGACAGTCCCGTGTCCGGACTCCGGATCGCCACCGCGCTCTTCCCATTTTGGCTTTCCCGGGGTTTGTTCGATGAGGGACGGCGCTGGCTCGACCTTCTCCTTCCCCGCCAATCCGGCCCGCTCACCGTCGACCGGGCCAAAGCGTTGTTCGTCGCAAGCCTGATGGCCGGCGTGCAGGGCAACCTCGAGGTGTCGGCCGCCCTGGTGGAGCAGGGTCGCGCGCTCGCCGCCCAGACGATCGACCCCGAGATGCACGCACACATCGAACACGCCGACGGATATCTGGCCCTGTTCGGTGAGCGTCTTCCCGCCGCTCGCTCCCATCTCGAGAATGCCGCCCGGATGTTCACCGAACGAAATGACCTCTTCTACCAGGTCCTCGCGCTCGACGGCCTCGGTATGAGCCACGAACTGCTGGGCAACACGGAGCAGGCCGTCGAATGCTACGAGCGGGTCCTCGCAATCACCGAGACGCGGGGCGAATCGGTGCACCGGGCGTATTCGCTGTGGGCACTGGCCGTTGTGGTGTGGCGGCACGGAGATCGCGTGCGAGCCGATCGGCTCCTGAGGCAGTCGCTGCAGGTGAGCCAACGAGTGAACGACCGCCTCAGCGTCAGCCTGTGCCTTCAAGTATTGGCATGGATCGCCGCCGACGAGCACGACGCCCGGTCCGCGGCCGTGCTGCTGGGGGCCGCGGAACAGCTCAGCCGGTCGGTGGGGAGCGCGACGGTGGTGTTGCCCGGTTTGCTCGTCTACCAAGCCGAATGCGAACGTCAGATACGGCGGGCGTTGAGCGAGCAGGCATACGCCGCGGCCCGCAAAGAGGGCGGTGCGCTCGACTTCGATGCCGCCATCGCCTACGCGCTGGGAGAGCAGGCCCCTTCCCCGTCAAAAACCCTGGGCTCGTCGGCGAAACCGACCAAACGCGAGCGTGAGGTGGCCGAACTGATCGCCGAGGGCTTGACCAACAAGGAGATCGCCGCCCGCCTGACGATCTCGCCCCGCACCGCACAGGGGCACGTCGAACACCTCCTGACCAAGCTGGGATTCACCTCCCGCGCACAGATCGCCGCGTGGATCACGCAAGCACGGAACGAGAACTCCTGAGACACCGGCATGGCGCCGCTTCCCACCCGAACGCAGGCCAGTTCGGCACCTGTCTGTGCGACGGCGTGCTGGACGTGCGCGATCCGATCCAGGCCGCCGCCGTGCACGGGAGTGTCCGGATAGCGGTGGACCTGGTTTTGGTCTGACACGCCGGGCGTGAGCCTGGCGGGGAGGATCGATGATGACCGAAACACTGGAACCATGGCCACTGAGGTGGATCAACAGCAGCTCGCCGAGCAGCTTCTGGCCCAGGCCAGTCTCGCAGGTGCTCGCGTCTCCTCGGTCTCCACCCCGGGGCCGCGTGGATCACCGAGAGTGGCTCACGGACTGGCTGAACCTCGAGAATTGCACTTCCAGGTGTCGATTGGCTGCCGTCCGGGACCATGACGGCGCTCGCTCCTTCGACGCAGGGCTCTGTCAGACGGCGTCGAGCATCTTTCACGGCTTCGCAGCGAGGATCTGCCCCCGCGTCGGCCCGCGTTGCCCGCACGCTCTGCGAATTTGTGCATCGACGTGGTCGCTGCTGCGCCACACCTCGGTGTCGCTTGGGAGTGTCAGCTTTTCGGCTCTGGCGCACTTTCGGTGGTGGTCGGGCGTGCCGTGCCCCGACTCGGGATACTGGCCTGGCCAGCATGGGTCTTGTGCGATGTGGCGGATTCTCTGGTCAGGACGGTGTTCTCGGGCTTGTCAGTATTGAGGATCGAGGGTGTTGAGGATGCCGGCGACACGGTCGTGGTGCGCGCGTCGACGCGGGATGGGGCCGTGGCGTGCCCGTCCTGCGGGACCCCCACGGAGAAGGTGCACGCGCTTCATGAGCGGATACCGGCCGATGTGCCGATCGACGGGCGGCGAGTCCTGCTGCGGGTGCGCGTGCGCCGGATGCGCTGCCGGTCGGGTACGTGCGCGCGGAAGACGTTCCGGGAGCAGGTCCCTGGAGTGCTCGAGCGCTACCAGCGTCGCACGGTCCGCCTGACCGAGCAGTTGCGCGCGATCGTCGCCGAGCTCGTGGGCCGGGCGTCGGCCAGGGTGCTTCCTGCGGTCGGGATCAGCGCCGGGAGGGATACCGCGATCCGCACCCTGCTGGGCATCACCCTTCCCGACCGGCCGGTGCCGCGGGTGCTGGGAATCGATGACTTCGCGTTGCGCCGCAGTCACGAGTACGCGACCGTGCGAAAGCCCGGAGTTCAGCCAAACTGAAGGAATCTCGGAGCGAACTCGAGGAGATTTGGACTCGGAACAATGATAGTGCGTGGGTTCGCGGTCAACTGCGGAGATCGTGATGCTCTGCAGGGGTCTCGAGGAGGTGCCGGGCTGCGGCGGCATAGCGGATCGCGGTGCCCGGGCTGATGCCGAACACTGCGGCGAGGTGGAGTGGGTCCGGGCCGTGCGTGAGCGATTCTTCGAGTTGACGATCGACGTGCAGCCGATCGAGGGTGGCCGCAAGCCCCCAGAATGCCCGGGTGATCCACACTCTGCCGACCGGGCACGTGCGCACCGCGGTCACGCGATTGACCAACAGGTGGGGGTTGGCCGTATTGGGCCAGCGGGTGCGTCGGTAGCTCAGCCAGTCCGTCAGCGCTCGGTAGGTGAGGTCGTCCAATGGTCGGGACCGGCCGGCGATGGTCAACCGACGGTCCCCGAGGTCGACGTCGTCGAGCAGCGACTGGCCGATGTCCTTTGAGCGGGCGGCGTGGATGGCTGCCAAAGCGACGGCGAGGCGGGTCGCTGGTGTGGTGGCCGCACCGACCGCCTCGGTGATCTCGTGGTCTCCCAGGGGCAGGATGGCGCCGTAGTTGTTCGGTCCAACGCGTATGCGCGCGGTCGGGTCGAGGAAGATGACGCCTGCCTTCCGGCAGTGCCCGAAGAGCGACCGCAGGACACTCAGCGTGTGGCGGCGTTTGTTGCCCTGCAATGCATTCACGATTGCGAGGACGTCGTCACGGGTGACTTCCCGCAAGTGGTTGTAGTGACGCGACCAGCCGAGCAGGATCGGCCGGATCCCGTTGAGGTAGCCCCACACGGTGTTCGGGTCGCGGGGACGCGTGCGGGGCCCACCATCGTGGAGCGCGCGGATCCAGTCCTCGACCTCCCGCCGAATGCCGGGAGTGAGGCCGTCCAGTTTGCGCTCGAGCCACGCCTCGAACGCCGGTGCCCGGTCGTCGTCGAGCAGCCCGAGCCGGTCGAGGACATCCGCGACCCGACCGCGATGACGGACCGCGGAAATCAGCTCGGAGTAACGGATCTTCTCATCACCGGTATGGCAGGACAGCACGACGACCAGCGCCCGGTCGACACCGGCGGCGAGTGCGCGTGACCACCCGTGGGCCTCACCGAAATCCTGAGCGACGCGGCGGCCGCGAATGAGGGTGGGATTGGCCAGGTCCGCGTCCATCCGGCGGTCGAAACGGCCGTAGTCGCGGCGAAGATCGAGCGGGAGGTGGAGTTGAACCCCGGCCCATACCTGATCTCGGAGCTCGGCACCCATGGGTGGGGGCCGCCGGCCCCGAGTTCCATTCTTGCCCAGTCGTTCGCGCCCGATAACACGGTAGTGGTCGCGGTGCATGCGGGCGAAGAACAGCTGCTGGTGCCGCACCCCACGCAGGAACGGTTCGGAGACTGTGGTTTTCCCGGCATCCTTGGCATCGGCGAGTGCCTGCAGCCGGCACAATCGGCAATAACCCTCCTTGATCGGGACAGTCCTCTGGCAGGCTGCGCAGCGGCCCGATGGATGCAGGTTGCGGAAGGTGTAGCAGGCTCGGCAGCAGTGGCCGGGCAGTACACCCCAGGCGAAGCACTCGGCGCAGCTGGCCGCCGGCTTGCCCGGCGAGATCCCGCCCATCAGACCGGCGGCAACGAGCGACCGTCCCTGCGCTTGGGGACCACCGCGGACCCGCCGGACGAGGCCGCCTCGGGCGGACCCTCGCGATCGTGGTCGACCCGGCGGGTGACCTTGTCGGGCTCGGGAATGAGTAGCTCGCCGACCCCGCAGCCGAGCACGGCGCAGATGACGTCAAGGTCGGCGAGTTTGATGCTGGCCAACGAGTCGGTCGACCACATGCCCGACATTTTCCCGGCGCTGATGGTCAACCCGTGGTCAGCGAGCATGCGCTGCAGCTCGCTGGCCTTCCAGATGCCACGGTTCGCGGCGGCCAGCCTCAGGTTCCACTTCATGACAACAGTCCTTCCAGGCGTCGCCCGGCACGCTGTTGACCGGCGATCCAAGCATCCTCGACGTGAGTGCGGTGCACGTGGACGTAGTGCATCGTGGTCGCGATCCAGACGTGGCCAAGGGTCTGCTGGATCGCGATCAAGTCCATGCCGCCCAGGTAGAGCTGGCTGGCGCAGAAGTGCCGCAGCACATGTGGAGTGAGCCTGTCCGGCCAGTCCGGCAAGTGCCGTACCGCTGCCTCCGCCAAGGCGGCGCGCAGCGTCTCGCTGCTGATCCGTGTCGCCGAGCTGTCGATGTTCTTACGTTCGGACGGAAACAACGGTGCACCGGGACGATCGTGATCATCGTCGAAATGTCCCCAGACGTCCTCGACGAACCAGCGCAGGGTCTGCCCAGCGTCGTTGATGAGCGGCACCATGCGCTCTCGTGGCCCGCTGCCCCGGGATCCCTTCCCTTGGCGGACATGGAGTTTGCCGAAACGGCCGAGCTCCCACTTGATGTCGGCCAAGTCAAGGCTGCGGGTCTCGTTGATGCGGATCCCCACGTCGGCCATCAACCGGGCAGCGGCGAAGTTGCGTGCTGTCGGCGCGAACTTCCGGCAGGTGACCAGATCCTGTCGCCAGCCCGCGAACAAACGCTGAACCTGCTCGGCGCTGGGTGGAATCCGCAACGATGCCCGTTGTTGACCGCGTGGCCGGTTGATCTCGTCGATCGGGCATTCGACGACGCGGCCTGTCAGGGCGTGGATCTCAATCTTGTGGCGCAGCTCCAGGAAACAGAAGTACGTCTTGAGTGCCTGCGCACGGGCCAGTCGCGTGTTCTTCGCTGCCTGTCGCAGCGCCTTGCCGAAGTACCCGTCCGCGTCAGCAGGCTCCATCTCCCACAGTGGGCGCCCGAGCCATGTTCGCACCTGTTCCAGGTTCGTCACGTCGGCGCGAATCGTGCTGTCCGCCAGTCCGGCGGCCGCTCGAGCGAGCACGAATCCGGACATCACATCGGTCTCGAAGTCAGCGATCTCCTCCGGGCTCGCCAGTACCCGCCGTTCGCGTAGGTCACGCACCACTGAAAGCCCCACCCCGAGCCTCCTCGTATTCACGCAGATAACGGAAGTGCCGATCAAAACGATAGCTCTTCAGTAATCCTGAAACTTGTTCGACACGCTCGGCATCACCAGAACGGTCAGGAACGCGCAGGTCCATAGAGAGTGAAAGTCCGAAGACTGCGGCGAACTCCAGGCATATTTCCTATCATCGACGCCGACACCGGCCAGCGGGTGGACGTGCTGCCCGGCCGCGGCGTGCAGGCCGTGTCCGACTGGCTGCGTGCTCATCCGGGGGTCGAGGTCGTGTGCCGGGACGGGTCGGCGACCTACGCGCAGGCCGTACGAAACGCCCTACCCTCCGCGGTGCAGGTCGCTGACCGGTGGCACCTGTGGCACGGGCTGGCCGAGGCAACGCTGAAGGAGGTCGCTGCCCATTCGACCTGTTGGGCCGGTGCCACCGGCCTCCAGGACGGTCGGCGGGCGGCGACAACGGCCCAACGGTGGCAGCAGGTGCATGACCTGCTCGACCGCGGTGTGGGGTTGGGAGACTGCGCCCGCCGGTTGAACCTGGGGATGAACACCGTCAAGCGCTACGCCCGCGCGGCCAAACCAGAGCGACTGCACCGTGTCCCGCAGTATCGGCCAACGCTGGTCGACCCCTACCGTGAGCACCTGCGCCGCCGCCGCGCCGAGGATCCCGGCGTCCGGGTCACCGAGCTGCTCGCCGAGATCCGCGAGCTGGGGTACCCGGGCAGCGCGAACCTGCTACACCGTTACCTGAACCAGGGTCGAGCCGACCAGGGCCACGCGCACCTGTCCCCGCGGCGCGTGACCCGGCTGCTGCTGACCAGGCCACGCAACCTGACCGACCGGCAGCGTGAGTGTCTCGATCGGCTCGCGTCCGCCTGCCCCGAGATGACCGCTCTACGCGACCAGGTCGCAGCGTTTGCAACGCTGTTGGCGCCGCGCAAGAGCAACGCTGCCAGGCTGGATGAGTGGATCCGTGCCGTGCAGACCATGGATCTACCGCACCTGCAGTCCTTCGCCCGTGGCCTCGAGCAGGACCATGACGCGGTCGTCGCCGCGTTCACCACGCCACACCACAACGGCAGAACCGAAGGCACCAACACCCGCACCAAGATGCTCAAGCGACAGATGTATGGGGCGCCGGATTCCCGCTGCTACGTCACCGAATCCTGCTCGCATGAACCATCACCGAAAGTGCGCCAGAGCCCGATGAACGGTGGATCCGCCTTGGCATCGGTTAGTTTCCATTCGGTGTGATGCGGCCTTCGAATGTGATGGCGAAGGCGTTCAGGGCCGGCTTCCACCTTGTTGCCCATCGTGCGCTTCCTTTCCCGGTCGGGTCCAGGGCCCGGGTCGCCAGGTACAGGCATTTGAGGGCGGATTGCTCGTTCGGGAAGTGGCCGCGGGCCCGGATCGCGCGCCGGTATCTTGCGTAGTACAGCGAGCCAGAACTTGGCGCCCTCGCCGCCGTCGCCGGCCCACAATCCGAGGATGTCCCGGTGACCGTCGACGGTCACGCCGATCGCCACATAGACCGGCCGGTTGGTGACCTGACCGTCGCGAACCTTGACGTGGATGGCTGGGGGTGCCCCCTGGACGAAGTCCTTGTGCCCCTATGTGGTTGTCAAGCAGCTGCCGGGGACTCGCACCGCGGTTGGTAGAGGGCTCCGTCCGGCAGCATGGCGAACAGGACGTCCGCTCTCCGCCTCGCGAGCGCGATCAGTGCTTGGTTGTGGCGCTTGCCCTCGGCTCGCTTGCGGTCGTAGTAGGCCCTGGAGCTCGGATCTCGCAACGAGGCGAAGGCCGACAGGTAGAGGGCCCGTTTGAGGACCTTGTTCCATCCTTGTGGGGAATGTTCGCCGCGTATCGAGGTACCGGATCGGCGGGTGACGGGTGCCAACCCGGCATAGGACGCGAGGTGTCCGGCGGTCGGGAAGGTCTTGCAGGCGATCTCGGTCAGGAGTCTGGCGGCGATCCTGACGCCGACTCCGGGCATGCTCGTCAGGATCAGGTGAAGAGGGTGGGCCTCCACGAGTTTCTCCATCTCACAGGCAATCTCGTCGCGTTGACGGTGAAGTGCTTGAAGCTGCTCGGCCAGGCGTGAGAGCACGGCCGCGGCGGCACCCGTACCGGTGACCACAATGGTTTGCTCGCCGAGTGCCGTGGCGATGTCGGCCGCGAGCTGTTCGCCCATGCGGGGCGCCTGCCTGCTCAACCGGGCCGCCAGACGCTTGCGGCCGGCGGCCTGGAGCGCTTGTGGTGACGGGTAGTGCCGCAGCAGGTCGAGCACGGCCCGGTGGCCGACCCGCGGTCCCAGGACACGTTCGAGAGCGGGATGGATCTGGGTCAGCAGTCCACGCAACCGGTTGGCTGCAGCGTTGATCTGGGCAGCAAGGTCGTCGTCGAACCCGCACAGCATGGTCAACTCGGCGACCTGCTCGTCGCCGAGATCGATCGACCGCAGCGTGTGCGGCAGGGTCCGGGCCGTTTCGGGGATGATGAAGGCATCGCGGGCATCGGTCTTGGCCTCGCCCGGGTGGAGATCGGCGATGCGACGCATCGCCAGACCAGGCAGATACCCGACCAACACGCCCGCATCCTGCGCCACCGCGACCGGTAGCGCACCGATCGTGGCGGGCTGGTCCACCACCATGTGATTCGCCCCGGGTTTCTTGGAGGCTGATGACCCGGAAGGATCGGCATCATGCCTGCACCGAGGAAGT
>NZ_BAABFB010000040.1:0-101108 GCF_039540555.1 Rhodococcus olei
ACCCGGTGACATGCGCAGATATACCCGGTGCCATACCTGTCTTCTGGTACCCGCGGCCGCACCACCTGCACTTTCGGTGGTGCACCGGGACCGGAACGTCCACCACACCTGGACGTGGGTGCGGCGCGTGCTGCCCCCGCTTCCTCGTGCGGGACGGCCGGCGGCTGCGCCGGCGACATCCAACGGGACACATCCGGGTCGTCACGATCACCCGCCCGGACGCCCCGAAACGCAACCACCGGGCGGTCGCGGCCGGGGTCGGCACGCACCGCTGCAGCCGGCGACGAGGCGTTCTGCGCCAGAGCCGGTCCGAAGGCACTCACCCGCGGCGAGCCGCTGTGTCCGGCCGAACGCGAACGCCGGGCACACGGAGCGGGACCAGGCCCGTCTCGGGGTGCACCACCCGGTCGAGCCGTCCGGACCCGCTGCCCGGCCCGAGTCCCCGCACCGGGTCGCCCCGGTGATGTGCGGCGACGAACGCGGGCACCGCATCCCGCTCACTCAGCGGGCGAGCCTCGTGGTCGCGGGCGCGGCGGTGGCGAATGATGGGTTCATGACGATCGATTCCGACCTCCTCGACGATCTGGCCGCCACGCTCCCGGCCGGCGCGCTGCTCACCGACCCGGATGTCGTCGCCGGCTACCGCCAGGACTGGGCCGCCGACCCGAACGCCGGCACCCCGCTCGCGGTCGTCCGCGCGACGTGCACCGCGGACGTGCAGGCGGTGCTGCGGTGGGCGTCGGCGCACGGCGTTCCGGTGGTGCCGCGCGGCGCCGGGTCGGGGCTGTCCGGCGGCTCGTCGGCGGTGGACGGCGGGATCGTGCTGTCCACCGAGAAGATGCGTGCGATCACCGTCGACCCGGTGACGCGGACCGCGGTCGTGCAGCCGGGCCTGCTGAACGCGGAGGTCAAGAAGGCCGCCGCCGAACACGGCCTGTGGTATCCGCCGGATCCGTCGTCGTTCGAGATCTGCTCGATCGGCGGCAACGCCGCCACCAACGCCGGTGGGCTGTGTTGCGTCAAGTACGGCGTCACCACCGACTACGTGCTCGGACTGGAGGTGGTCCTCGCGGACGGCACCGCGGTGCGGCTCGGTGGCCCGCGGCTCAAGGACGTGGCCGGGTTGTCGCTGACGAAGCTGTTCGTCGGCAGCGAGGGCACCCTCGGCGTGATCACCGAGATCACGCTGAAGCTGATTCCGGCGCAGCCGCCGGCGTCGACGATGGTCGCGTCGTTCCCGACGGTCGAGCAGGCCGTGGACGCGGTGCTCGCGATCACCCGCACGATGCGGCCGGCGATGCTCGAGTTCATGGATCAGGCGTCGATCGGCGCGGTGGAGGACGCGATGCGGATGGGCCTGGACCGGTCGGCCCAGGCGATGCTGCTCGCGCAGTCCGACGCACCCGGCGCGGCCGCGGAGCAGGAGATCGCGGCGATGGTCGCGGCCTGCGAATCCTGCGGCGCGACGGAGGTGTTCGCGACCGACGACCCGGCGGAGGGCGAGGCGTTCACCGCGGCCCGCCGCGCGGTGTTCCCGGCGGTGCAGGCGTTGGGGTCGCTGCTGCTCGAGGACGTCGGGGTGCCGATGCAGGCGCTGCCGACGCTGATCTCCGGGGTCGAGAAGATCGCCGCGGACTGCGCGGTGCGGATCTGCGTGGTCGCGCACGCCGGGGACGGCAACACCCATCCGCTGATCGTGTTCGACCCGGACGATCAGGACGAGGTGCGGCGCGCGCAGCGGGCGTTCGGTGAGGTGATGGATCTGGCGATCGGGTTGGGCGGCACCATCACCGGTGAGCACGGGGTCGGGCGGCTGAAGCGGGACTGGCTGCCCGAGCAGCTCGGCCCGGACGTGATGGACCTGACTCGCCGGATCAAGACGGCGCTCGACCCGGACGGCATCCTCAACCCGGGCGCGATCCTCACCTGACCGCGCCGGTCGCGCCGACGATCTCCTACGGGACGAGCTCGTGCGGCGTGGCCGGCGGCGGGGTGCCGTCGAGCTCGTACATGCCGGCGCCCCGCCCGAGGTGGTCGAAACGCCTCGCCGCGACGGCCGGTGCCGGCGAATGAGGCGGGCACCCGCGCCCCGCGCAAAACGGCGCGAGCAGCGGCGCGATCGACCCGGCGGCCCGTGGCCGAGCCCTACGCGCGGGGCGGTCGACCCACCTCGGCGCCCCGGCCACCGGCGGCACCAGCGGGTCGGCGCCTCAGGCCCCGAGCACCGGCGGCGCCACCAGCGGCAGGGTGCCGACGAGGTCGTTGCCGTTGTCGACGGTGACGAGGTAGCCGGGAGTGGTGTGTTCGGTGTCGCCGTCCTCCCGGCCGCGGGCTCCGGCGGGCACCATGCCGGCGGCCGGGGCGCCGGGTTTGCCCGGCGCACCCGACGCCGCCCCGGACACACCGGCTCCTCCGCCCGACCCGGACGCCCCGGGTCCGCCACCCGAGCCACCCGATCCGGACAGGCCGGCTCCGCCGCGGGGCGCGGACCCGACCGGTATCCCGGCGACCGCGCCTCGGTGGCCGCCGCTCCCGCCGTAGGGTCCGGAGCCGCCGGACGACGCGATCCCGCCGCCCGCACCTGCATGGCTGCCGCCGCCGGCACCCGTCCCGGCGTGGTTGCCGGCACCCGCCGGGCCGCCGGACCCGGAACCGAACGGCGACCCCGGGCCAGCGGACGCCTGCCCGGCGCCCGGTGTTCCGGTCCCGGACTCGGCGGCGCCCGCGGGGCGGGTCCAGATCGACGACGGATCGGGTTGTGGGAGTGGGGAATCCGCGGCCGGATCCGGGCCGGTCGCGTCCACCGCGTTCGGGTCGAGGGGGTCGACCCCGGGGCTGTCCGCGACCGGCGCCGGACTCCCTGCGCCGTCGACTGTGCTCGGACCGGCGAGACGCTCGGTGTTGCCCGGCGCGACGTACCCGGTGGTTCGGTCGCCCACCCCGGTGGCGAACCCACCTGAGCTGTCCCTGCTCGCGCCGCCGGGTGTCGCGGGTGCGGTCGATCCGGGGGCCCGCGGCGGTGACGGCAGCGTCGGCACGCGGGTGTCGGCCTCCCGCATGACCGGGGTGTACACGGTCTTCATGACCTGCACGGCCCGCTCGCGTGCCTCGTTGCGTTCGTGCATCAGGGCCTTGAAAAGACCGGGGACGGGAACGGCGTTGGCCGCGGTGTCGAGGATCGACGGGTGTTCGACGGGCGGCACCATCACCTTCACCTGGGTGATCCCGGTGGTGGCCTCGGCGACCTTCGAGCCGACCAGCCTCCCGGCGAGCGCCAACTGGTCCGACGCCGCGACATAGGTGCGTGTCGCGTCCCGGGCACTGTCCGCGCCGACCCCCTCCCAGCCCGCGCCGATCTCACCGACGATCGCGGCCTTGAAGTCGCCGAGTGCCTCCGACAGTGCGGCACCGATCGCGGTCCACCCGTGCGCGCTCGCGGCGACGGCCGTGGGGTTCATCTGCTGCACGGACGCCACGATCGACTCGTGGGACATCGAGTCGAAACTCTCCTCGACGAACTCCTGCGGATCCCAGCCACCGGTGAACTGCCCGCCGAGCACGGCCTGTTCGTCGCGGAGGCTCGCGCGCGTGAAGTTGCCGTAGTCCGCCGCGTTCCGCGCCCACTTCTCCGCGACCAGGTCCCGTCCGGTGACCATCTCGATCGCCGCGAGACCGGCGTCGCCCGCGGTGTCGACGACTCCGTCGGCGAACCGCCGCAACGACGCCGTCATCTCGTCCAGACTCGGCATGCCCATCTCGCGTCCCCCTCGTCGGCCCGGTTCGTCAGAACCCGTCGCCCGCGCTCGCGATCCCCTGCGCCGCGGACTCGTCCGCGGCCCCGTACATCGCCTCGATCTTCTCGAACACCTGCTGCATCTGCTGCACCACCTCGATGTGATCGGCCAGCGCCCGATCCATCGGATACGCCCCACCCGACGCCTTGCGCCCGAACTTGGCCGCCAGCGCGACCCCGGACGGGAAAGTGCCCAGCCCTCCAACCTCCGAGAGGCTGTCCACGACTGGTACCAGCGCGTCCAATTTGCCGACCAAGTCGGCGCAATGTTGTGCGCATCGTGCCGCTACACCTGGCTCTAGGTACACAGTGCCCGCATTGACCTGGGCGGCGATCCGCGTCCAATCCATACCGTTCAGCGCTTCCGTCATCACACCTAGGCCTGTCACTGCGGGATTACGGAACTAAGATCACGCACGGCTTGTGTCGCGATTTCACATGGCTCCAGCAAATCGAGAGGGCCCACCAACGTCCTAAACCGGACGAATAGCAGGACAACGCCACTGCCGGAAGGAATCGCGAGGTCACAACGCTTACCTTCATTGTCGGCAACTTTGCGATATCGAACTCCGGACCGCCCATCGATCTCCACGGCGGTAAAGTCCGTGTTCTCGTTGCTCGAGCGCACGTCGTCCAGGGTGTGTGGCGCAGCGAGCACGCTCACCGAATAACGGTCACCCGACCAGCCACAGATCTTCCAACCTGGCTGCTCGACCCCGAGGATGTCGCGCGACTCGGTAGTCGGATCGACACCGATCTGCCTCAAGGCCTCGTCCGGTATGTCGTCGCAGGGACTGAACGTCGGCTCCCCCGCCGCCACGCCGACCGGGTCGGCCTGCCCGTCCACGGCCCGGGTGCCGCAACCGGCGGCGACCAGCGTGGCGCAGCACGCCGCGACTGCTGCTGCGACACGCATGCCACACCCCCTGTTTCCGGACGGTTCACCGTATTGGACGCGGCCGCGCGGCGTCCGGTTCCGGCCCGCCGGAAATCCGAGGCCGAACACCCTGCCCGGCTCCGAGCGACCGGCCGCTGACCGCGATAGCGTGGACTCGACAGCGACGCGACGGATTGGGGGGACCATGTCCGAGTTCGAGGACTTCGACACCAGCGTCGATCGCGCCTGGTCCGACCATCAGCAGCGGCTCGCGGACGTGATCGTGACGATGCAGGAGGACGACCTGCTGGCGTTGGAGCTGGGTGAGGAGTCGAGCGTCGAGGGTTTCGTGCCGTGCGTGCAGTTCCTCGCGTGGGGTGACGGGCAGGTGCGCTGCGAGGTGCCGTCGAACGCCTACCTGGAGCCGCGGCACTGGCTGTCGGAGGCCGACGAGGAGCGCCTGGTGCAGCTCGGCTGGCACCGCCCCACCCGGCTGCCCGACGACGAACCGGATGCCGGGTCGCCGGCATTCTTCGTCGACAAGGCCGTGAACTGGGCCGATCAGTTGGCGGCGATGGCCGTGTCGGTGTTCCGGGAGGTGTGGTCGGTGCCGCATCCGTCGTTCCTGCGCGCGGAGGCGTTCGGGGGGCTCGAACAGTTCCCGCTCGAACCCGCGACGGAGGCCGACGACGAGCCGTTCGGGGTCGACCTGGCGGCCGCGGTGACGCCCCGCGACGACGCGCACCTGTACGAGCTGGTCGCGTTGACGCTGTCGGAGCTGTTCGACGAGCCGGCGGGCGACGACGAGGGCACCGACGACTTCATGCTGGCGATCGGTCCGCTGATCGGGTTCGTCGGCCCGCATCTCGACGGCGGCGAGGTGCAGGTGCGGGTGCCGCTGGTGCGGGACGTCAGCAACCGGACCCGCGCCACCGAGCTGCTCGCGGACCTGAACCGGCGCTGGCCGCACCTGAAGTTCACCCTCGCCGGCGACCACGTCGACGTGTGGGCGGTGGTGCTGGCGAACCCGTACGTGCCGCAGCACCTGATCGACACGTTGCAGCAGCTGTTCGCGTTCGCGCGGACCGTCGACGCCCACTTCGCGGCGCGGTTCGGTGGCCGGCTCGACGCGCTCGTCGACGACGATCCGGACGTGATCGAGGTGCAGCACGGCGAGCTGCTGCCCCCGGGGTCGGTGCCGCCGGCACGGCGGAGGGAACTGTTCACCGACCCGGGAGACCAGTCACTGTTCGACGACCCGAGCTGAGCCGCGGACGCACCCGCGGCACATCGAGGATCCATGCGGAGGACGAAGAGGCCGGACACCGTCGCCACGCTGGTCGACCAGCTGTACGACCAGCGCGAACGCGCGTGGGCGGCGGCGCTGGTGACGGCCCAGACGTTTCTCGAGACACTCGCCGACTCGGTGCTCGAGGATCTCGATCGGGACCGTCTGAATGCGGAGTCGGCCCGGATCAAGGATCGGGCGCGGGCGGTCGACAAGATCCTCCGCAAGGTGGCGGCCGGACAGATCGCACGGCCGACGACGCCCGACGAGGTGGCCGCGGCGGTGCACGACCTGATCGGCGTCAAGGTGCTGTGCAAGACCCCGCGCGATCTGGCGGCGTTCACCGGCAAGCTGCAGGAGGCGTGCACGTCACCGAAGTGCTCGGTGCGTTTCGCGCAGCCCCCGACCGACTACGTCACCCACCCCAAGGACAGCGGGTACCGCGCGTTTCACGCGGTGCTGCTGGTCAACGTCGCGACCCACGACGGCGACCTGGCCGTGAAGGTCGAGGTCCAGGTCAAGACGCGACTGCAGGACGCCTGGGGCGAGCTCACCCACGAGGACATGTACAAGCCCGGCAAGGCCTTGAAACCGAACGACTTTCACCGGGACGTGGCGCGGAGGATGGCGGAGCTCCTCGACAACGTCGACACCATGGCGGACCTGTTGGCCGCCGAGCTCGACCGGCAGACCGCGCCGCCGCAGCACGAGGTCGCGCCGCGCCCGGACGAGGCGACCGTCTACGCCCGCGTCACCAGCACCGGCCGCCGGTACGCACTCGCGATCGCCCCGGACGGCCGGCAGGGGCTGATTCCGGCGCGATCGGTGCGGGCGGCGCTCGGGTCGAGCTCCCGGATCGACGTCGACGACCACCTGAGTGTCGGGGACACGGTGGACGTGCGGATCGAGGAGACCGACACGGCCCTGTACTTCCACCCGGTGACGCTCGGGTGAGCGCGGGCGCCTGACCAGGGGCCCGCGCGAGCCCCGGTACCGTCGATGCATGATCTCCGACACCCAGCTCGCGCACACCCTCGCCTCGGTGGCCCGGGTCGTCGGGCAGGGTGCGTACAGCCGCGGCTCCCGCTACGCCCGCTCGGGGGCGGTCGCGGGCATCGACTGGTACCCGGACGAGCTGATGGCGGTCGGGACGGTCGAGGGCACCGAGTCGTACCAGGCGGTCGCCCATTTCCAGGCGAACGGCGAGGAGCTGGACTTCCGGTTCGGCCGGTGCTCGTGCCCGGTCCGGATGAACTGCAAGCACGTGGTGGCGTTGACGGTGGTGCTGTTCGAGTCGGCCGCCGCGGAGCCGGCGGAGGCGGAGCCGAGTTGGGAGTCGATCCTCGACGCCGCCCTCCCCGCCGCGGAGGCCGCCGCGGCGGGGACGCCGCTCGGTGTGCAGTTGGCGTTGACGCGGGGGCCGCGCTCGGACCGGTGGGGGCTCGGCGCGCGTCTGGTGCGCCCCGGCAAGTCCGGGTGGGTCAACGGCAACATGACCTGGACGCAGCTCGGGCACCTCCCCGACGCCGATCCGGCGCAGGTGCTGCTGCTGTCGGAACTGTTGTCGACGTACCGGGCGGGCCGGCACAACCAGTACGGCTACGGCAACGAGAAGGACATCGACCTGACGTCGGTGAGCGCGCCGCGACTGTGGTCACTGCTGGACGAGATGGTCGGCGCCGGAATCGAATTCGTGTACGCCCGCAAGGGGATGGGCGCGGTGCCGCGGCCCGAGCGGGCGGAGCTGGTCGTCGACGTCGACCGGACCGGCGACGGTCTCGAGCTGACCCCGTCGATCCACACCGACGACGCCGGGCGCCCGGTGACCGTCCTCGGCTTCTTCGGCGCGAACCCGCACGGAGTGCTGTACCTGCGGCCCGGCGACCGCCCCGGTCCGGACCCCGACCAGTGGCCGTTCCGGATGGCCCGGCTCACCGGTCAGGCGCCGCGCGCGATGCAGGACCTGGTGATCGGGAACGCGTCGGTGACGGTGCCGGAGCAGGAGGCCGACCGGTTCGCGGCCGCGTACTACCCGCGCCTACGGCGCGCGGCGACGGTCCGGTCGGTCGGCGGCGAGTTCACCCCGCCGACCGTGGAGGGCCCCGACCTCGTGCTCGACGTGGCCTTCTCCCCCGGTCACCGCGCCGACCTGGCGTGGTCGCTGCGGTACCGCATCGACGGCGCCGAGCAGCTGGTCGCCCTCGACGCCGCGACCACCTCGGCGTTCCGCGACCCGGACCGGGAACGGGCGCTGTTCGCGGGACTCGACGTGCCGCTGCAGAACTACGGCCTGCGCGCCGGGCCCGACGCCCGCCCGCACCCGCGGCTGGCGGTGCACGGCCTCGACACCGCACGGCTGACCGGCGAGTTGCTGCCGCTGCTGCGCGGCCGCGACGACGTGCAGGTCCGGGTGACCGGCACCCCGGCCGACTACCGCGACGCCGGGGAGTCGCTGCAGATCGGGGTCGGCACCGAGGCCACCGACGACGGCGACTGGTTCGACCTCGAGATCACGGTCCGCGTCGAGGACCGGCCGGTGCCGTTCAAGGACGTCTTCGCCGCCCTCAGCGCCGGCGAGTCGCACCTGCTGCTGCCGGACGGGGCGTACCTGTCGTTGGACAAACCGGAGCTGCAGCGGCTCAAGGACCTGATCACCGAGGCGCGGGAGCTGCACGAGCAGGATCCGAACCGGCTGCGGCTGAGCCGGTTCCAGGCCGGACTGTGGGAGGAGCTGGCGGCGCTCGGCGTCGTCGAGCAGCAGGCCGCGCAGTGGCGCGAGCAGGTGCAGGGTCTGCTGGACCTGACCGGGACCGCCGACCTCGACCCGCCCGCGACGCTGCAGGCGACGCTGCGTCCGTATCAGCTCGACGGATTCCGCTGGCTGGCGTTCCTGTGGTCGAACCGGCTCGGCGGGATCCTCGCCGACGACATGGGTCTCGGCAAGACGGTGCAGTCGCTGGGGCTGATCTGCCATGCGCGAGAGTCGAACCCCACCGACCCGCCGGTGCTGATCGTGGCGCCGACGTCGGTGGTCGCGAACTGGGCGTCGGAGGCGGCGCGGTTCGCGCCGCACCTGCGGGTGGTCACCGTGACGGAGACGGCGGCGAAACGCGGTGCGGCGCTGGCCGAGTCGATCGACGGCGCGGACGTCGTCGTCACGTCGTACACCCTGGCCCGGCTCGACGACGACGAGTACCAGGCGCAGCGGTGGTCGATGCTGCTGCTCGACGAGGCGCAGTTCGTGAAGAACCACCGGTCCAAGGCGTACCAGGCGATGCGCCGGATCGAGGCGCCGACGAAGATCGCGATCTCCGGCACCCCGCTGGAGAACACGCTGATGGAACTGTGGTCGCTGCTGTCGATCACCGCGCCCGGCCTGTTCCCGAACCCGACCCGGTTCCAGGAGTACTACCGGGCGCCGATCGAGAAGAACGGCGACGCCGAACTTCTCGGGCAGCTGCGCCGCCGGATCCGGCCGCTGATGCTGCGGCGCACCAAGGAGCAGGTGGCCGCGGACCTGCCGCCGAAGCAGGAGCAGGTGCTCGAGGTGGAGCTGTCGCCGCGGCACCGCACGCTCTACGACACCCGGCTGCAGCGGGAACGGCAGAAGATCCTCGGCCTCGTCGACGATCTCGACTCGAACCGCTTCACGATCCTGCGGTCGCTGACGGTGCTGCGGCAGCTCAGCCTCGACCCGGCGCTCGTCGACGACGAGCACGCCGCGGTCGGGTCGGCGAAGGTCGACGCGCTGCTCGAGCAGCTCGAGGACGTCGTCGCCGGCGGGCACCGTGCCCTGGTGTTCAGCCAGTTCACCGGCTTCCTGGACCGGGTGCGCCGCCGCCTGGACGCGGAGGGCATCGCGTACGCCTACCTGGACGGCAGCACCCGCGGCCGCGGGAAGGTGCTGGACGACTTCAAGACCGGGGACGCGCCGGTGTTCCTGATCAGCCTCAAGGCCGGCGGTTTCGGGCTGAACCTCACCGAGGCCGACTACTGCTTCCTGCTCGACCCGTGGTGGAACCCGGCGACCGAGGCGCAGGCCGTGGACCGCACGCACCGGATCGGGCAGACCCGCAACGTGATGGTGTACCGGCTGATCGCCAAGGACACCATCGAGGAGAAGGTGATGGCGCTCAAGTCCCGCAAGTCGGACCTGTTCTCCTCCGTCGTCGACGAGGGCGGCGCGTTCACCACCGCGCTGACCGCCGAGGACATCCGCGAACTGCTGAACTGACGCGGGTCGCCGTCGGCGTCCGACGGCCGTGCGGGCGGCGGGAGGCGGGAGAAGGCGTCGCGGAATACCCGAGCGCGCTCGGGTGGTTGAAAGCTGCAATGCCCTGCCCGGGTAGCGTGCGGGGCGATCGAGCGACGAAGGGACCCAGGCCGTGGCGCACACCATCGAGCACAAGCCGGAGCAGAACCGTTTCGAGATCCACGTCGACGGCACCCTCGCGGGGCACGCCGACTACACGGTGACCGGCAACGTCCGCGACTTCGACCACACCGTCACCGATCCCGCGTTCCGCGGTCAGGGCCTGGCCGGCAAGCTGGTCTCCGCCGCGCTGGACTCCTCCCGGGCGGACGGCGTGCAGATCGCCACCTCGTGCTCGTACGTGGAGAAGTTCGTCGCCCAGAACACGGAGTACCAGGACCTCCTCGCCTGACTTCCGGTCCCTCCCGCCGCGCCCGGTGCGGGAGATTCCCGTGCGGGACGTCCACGACGGACGGCCGAGGAGGCAGCGATGACCGTGGCCGAACGGATCATCGCCGAGCGACGCGCGTCGGTCGACGAGGCGCGGGCCGTGTTCGACGACGCCGCGCCCGCCGACCCGGACTTCATGATCGGGACGTGGCGCGGCGCGGAACTGCGCACCGGGCACCCGATGGACGGGGTGCTCGACGCCAGCGGCTGGTGGGGCAAGCAGTTCGTGGACACCGAGACGGTGCACCCGCTGCTGTTCCCGACCGCGGACGGGCGGGCGCTGTGGGCACTGGATCCGAAGCGGATCTGGTTCGGCCTGTTGACGAGCCCCGTGCGCCCGTCGCCGGAGGGGCGTGACCTGTCGCGGCTCGTGAGCGTGGGCCGGCGGCTCGTCGAGACCCGCCGGCCGCGGGCACGGCTGCGGACCACCCGGTTCCGCGGGGTGGACACGGCGACGATGATCTACGACGCCCACCCGATCAACGACGTGTTCCGGCGCGTCGACGACGACACCGTCATCGGCTGGATGGACCTGCGTGGGTCGCCCGCCCCGTACTTCTTCTCGCTGCACCGCGATTCGTCGCTGCCGGTGGTCGCCGGGACGCGGTGACGGGACGCGGTGACGGGACGCGGTGACGGGACGCCGACGATCGCGCCCGGCGCGCCCCGCACGTCGGGCGCGCCTGGCACACTGCCCGCATGACTCCTCGATCCGTGACGATCACCGTCACCGGCCACGCCGAGCGCGACTTCGTCCCGAACCGCTGCACGGTGGTGCTGCGGGTGCACGCCGACGGCGCGGCCCGCGAGGAGGCGGCGGACCCGGTCGCGGCGGCGGTCACCACGGTCACGGACCTGGTGACGGCGCTGCGGGAGCACGCGCACACCCCGGTCAAGCGGTGGTCCCTCGACCAGGTGCGGCACGGCAGGCACCGCCCGTTCAACCGGGACGGCAAGAAACGGCCGTGGGTGTACTCGTCGTCGGCGTCGATCACGGTGACGTTCACCGACTTCCGCGCCGTCGGACCGTTCGTGAACCGGGTCGCGGAGGTCGACGCGGTCACCGTCGCGCACCTGCGCTGGTGGATCACCCGCAAGGCGCAGGCCCGGCGGCTGGCGACGGTCCGCGACCTCGCGGTCCGCGACGCCCTCGCCAAGGCGAAGGGCTACACGAAGAGCCTGGGCTACAGCACCTTTCACGCGGTCGCGATCGCCGACCCCGGCATGCTCGGCCTGCCGCCCTCCCCCGGCGCGCCGATGGGGGGCCCGATGCTGCGCGCGGCGGCGCTGCCGATGGACGCCGCCCCCGACGAGGGCCCCGAACTGGTCCTCGAACCCGACCGGATCACGATCGCCGCCGACGTGGAGGCGCGGTTCGAGGCGTCGTAGCGGGGGCGGCCGTCGCGCCTCCCCGATCCCGCCGCCGCCCGCTGTCATCATGAGCGGCATGCATCCGTTCGACGAGGGTTTCGAGCCACCCGAGGACTGTGTGCTGTGGTGCAGCACCCGGTCGTACGAGCTGCACGTCCTCGACGACGGCGCGACCGTCGACCTGGACTGGTGGAACCGTCACCTCGAACGCGACGAGCAGGAGATCCGGCTCAAGGGCCGCGACCTCGACGGCCGCGTCGTCTCCGGCGGCCGGGCGACGGTGCTGCGCAACGACCTGCGCCTGGGCAGCGACCTCGTCGCCGGCGGCCCCGACGCGCTCGGCCTGCTGTACCTGTGCGCGGCGTGGCAGAGCGGCCACGCCAGCCGGCAGGTCCGGCGCCGGTTTCCCGACGTCCGGAACCCGCACGCCCCCAAGGGTGTCGACCCGCTGGCGACGATCACGGCGGTCCTCGACCACTGCGCGAAGCGCAAGCGCCTGCCCGAGGTGCCGACCGGGTCGTGGTCCGGCTGGCCGGACACCCCGGGTGTCGGTGTCGTGCTGATGGCCGCCTACCTGTGGGCGGTCGGCGCCACCACCGAGGCGGGCCGCGTGCAGCTGGTCGACCAGCACGGCGTGTCCACGCTGATCCACCAGGGCTGGCTGGAGAACCCCGCCGTCACCGGCTTCACCCTCCGCCGCTACAACCGCTACGTCGAGGTCCTGAACTCCTGGGCCGACCGGGCCCACACCCGCCCCGAACTCGTCGAACGCTGGCTCGTCGAACGCTGGGCCGCGCGCCTGCACGAGGCGCGGACCGGGGCGCTGGCGGAGCCGACGCTGTTCTGACCGGTCAGACGTTCTGGTCGGCCTGCTCGAGGATCAGGTACTGCGCGGAGATCTGCTGGTCGACGTCCTTCTTGTCGTCGAGACCGGACGCCTCGCCGACGTAGCGACCGTTGACCACCATGCAGTAGATCTCCGTGCCGCGCACCGTGTCCTTGGTGACGCACGTCGCGTCCGGCAGCCCCTGCGGGGACGGGGCCGCGGTGAAGCCCTGGGCGGCAAGATCGTTCGCGAACTCGTCGGCGATGGTGCGGGCGCCCGCATCGTCCTGCGCGCGGTAGACGGTGGTCTTGGCCACCGCGTTGTGCTCGGACCCGGTCTCGGTGAGGACCCGGTACGTCAGCGGCGGATTCGTCGACCGGTGCGCCATGCCGCGGGGACCGTAGGCGGCCATGTCGTCGCCGAGCTTGGCCTGGGCATCCTGTTCCGGGATCGCGTAGATCAGGATCTTGTCCTGGTCGACCACCGGGAACTCGGCGGACGTGCCGCCGTTCTGCTCCTTGGTCGGCTGCGCGGGGAACTTGTCGATCAGCGGGCTCTGCAGGCTGACCGCCTTCGCGATCGTCTTCGCGGTCCAGTCCTTCTGCCCGGTCGGCGCCTGCGCCCAGGTGTAGAGCAGGTAGTCGCCGTGCGGGGTCAGGGCGTTGACGGACACGGTCGGGCCCGCGCCGGACGCGGTCTCGCGGGTCGTGACGAGGGTGTTGGGCAGCACGTCGATCGTCTGCGCCGTCGCGATCCCCGCCCCGTCGTCGACGGTAGTGAGCTGGGTCTGGATCTCGCGGGCGGTCGCGGCGGCGTCCTCGGGGTTGCCGAACCGCAGCACCGCGTTGACGACCGACCGGGACGGGTCGGTGACGTTCGGGGTGTTGGTGGCCGCGGTGGTGACGTAGCCGTAGAGCATCGAGTGCTTGTGGGCGATGTCGCCGGCGGCATTGCCGATCACCACACCGAGGTTCTTGCCGCTGCGCATCACCATCGTCGGCATCTTGCCGGAGGTCAGTTCGGGGTCGATCTCGAAAGGTGCGACGGTGAACTCGGCGAGCCGCTGGCCCTCGACCTCGATGATGTTGTCGGTGGTGGCCCGGCCGAACTCGGGGGCCGGGCTGGTCGGGTAGCTGCCGGTGTCCAGCGCGGCGGCCTCGACGGTCGGGGCGCTGTCGCCGCCGGAACCGGCCTTCGGTTCGTCGGTGCCGCCGCATCCGGCGAGCAGCACGCCCGCGCACAGCACGGCCGCAGCCCGTGGCATCCATGTCGTCGCCATCACATTCGTCCCGCGCACCTCGGTGGTCCTTTCGTCGCTCCCGCGCCGCGCTCGGGCCGGCGGGATGGTGTCGGGGATTGGATGCCCCGAGCCGCGGGCAAGGTTCCCGGCCCCGCCGATCGTGGTGTGGCTCACATGCCGCGGGCGAGCAGTCCGTAGGTGTGGATCAGGGCGACCAGGGCCGCGTCCTCGGCGGCGGTCATCGTCGACAGCTGCTGTGCCTGGGCCCAGGACAGTTTGCGGTGCGCCTCGGCCCGCACCTGGTCGGCGGTCGCCTGCGGCGGGAGCCCGAGCCCGCCTGCGGCGGTGGGGTGTTCGAGCAGGCGGCGCAACTCGTCGGTCACCGGCGAGGCCGGGTCGGCGTCGAGCATCGCCCCGAGGTGGTCGAAGAGGACGACGGTGCGCAGCGCGGGGTCCGCCCGCAGGGCGCCGACGATGGCGCGGATCTGCTCGCGGGCGGGATGGGTGTAGGCGAGTCGGTCGAGTTCACGCACGATCCGGCCGGCCCGGTGCACCGCGGCGAACGCACCGAGATGCCGAGCGAGGACGCGGCGCAGCTGCGGGACACCGGATTTCACGACGAGCCAGTCGTTCAGCGCGGCCGCACCCCGGGCCGCGACCGCGCGGCCGTGGACCATGCCGTACTCGCCGAGCAGGTCGAGGAGCCGGCCGCGGACCTGCGCCTCGCCGGAGTCGGTGCCGTCCGAGTCCAGCAGGTCGATCAGGTCCAGCGGGGCGAGCGCGCCGAGGTCCGCGAGCGCTCGGGCGTCGGCCTCGGTGAGCGCGCCGGTGTGCGAGGTCTCCGCGAGCAGTCCGGCGATCGGCAGCACCGTCATCACGGTGCCGCGCAGCCGCCGCGCGAGGGTGACCGCGTGCTCGGCGGCGTGGTCGAGCGGGTCCCGGTCACCGAGGGCGCCCTCCCCGAATCCGTCGGCGCGCGAGAGCACCCCGAGCGTGGTCAGCGGGGTGAAGCCGAGTTGCCGCAGGAACTCGACCTCGTCGGCGCGCGGGGTGGAGTCGAACAGGAACACCGCCGCGTCGGCGTCGACGGACGCGGTCCGGGTCTGCTCGAACCCGTCGATCAGCACGCGGCGGGTGCGGGCCTCGTTCTCGGCGGTCAGGGTGGCGAGACCGGGCGTGTCGACGAGGGTGTGGTCCCGGATCGCCGCCGAGGGCAGCCAGCGGTGCAGGTAGGCGATCTCGTCGGCGGGCACCGGGAGCGCGACGACCTGCCCGCGGACGGTGTCGACGGGGCGGCGGGCGCCGTCGCGGAGCACCGCCTCGACCCGGGCCGGCGCGCCGTCCTGGTAGACCGAGACGACGCTGGTGGCCTCGAGCGCGGCGGTCTCGGCGACCGCGGCCCCGACCAGCGCGTTCACCAGGGTGGACTTGCCCGCCTTGAGGCGTCCGACGACCACGATGCGCGGCGGCGACCACAGGATCGCGCCGATCCGGTTGGCGTGGGCGGCGGGTTCGGGTCCGAGTGCGGCGAGCGCGTGCAGGGCCCGGTCCAGGCTCGCCCGGACCGGATCGAGCGGCGGGGCGGTCACCGCGCACCCCCCGCGGTGCCGGTGAGTTCCGCGATCAGCGCTTCGGCCCGGGCGATGTTGTTCACCACGACCTTCCGGTTGCCTTCGAGGCGTCCGAGCTTCTTCTCGCGGGTCGCCTTGTCGGTGCGGGCGAGGTCCTCGGCCTCCTTGATCTGCTTCTGCAGGTGCTCGATCGAGGTCCTCAGGTGGTCGCGGTACCGGATGACGATCTCCGGGCGCGCCAGGGCGAGCGCGGATTCGAGCATCCGGGCGGTGGTGGTCTTGGTGGTGGCGGTGGTCTCCCGCATCCAGGACAGCAGGTTCGTCTTGCCGGCCCGCATCGCCCGGAACCCGAGGTTGAACCCGACCCACGCCACACCCACGACGGCCCCGACGCCGACGACGGTGCTGACCCCGATCAGACCGCCGATCATCGACGACCCCATCACACCCATCGTGAGCATCGACGGGTCCAGCAGGCCCTGCCGCTTCCCGGCGACCCGGTGCGTCTCGAGGGAGCGGTTGGACAGGGTGGCGGTGACCTGGTGGTGAATCTCGTTCCACACCACCTCCGAATCGAATCGGGGCGCGACGATGGTGCCGTGCAACCGGTCCAGGAAGACGGTGATCGACGCCGCCATCGCGCCCTGGAAGTCGCGCTCCATCTCGGCGGTGAAGTGCTGCGGGTTCTTCCGGAGCACGGCCATCCCGCTCTTGTTGATCCGCGTCGTCCACTTGTCCCGGACGGCGTCCAGGCGGCGGTCGAGTTCGTCCGTCGCCTCCTGCCGGATCAGGGTCAGGTCCCGCTGCAGGTACTGCTCCCACTGCTGGGAATGGTCCTTGAGGTCCTGCAGCTCCGCGAGCTGCTCGGTGAGTCCGGGGATGACCTGCTCGCCCAGGGTGAGGGCGTCGATCTGCGCGCCCATCTCGGCGTCGAGTGCCCGCAGTCCCCCGACCGCGGTCCGCAACCCGTTCGCGGCCGGAAGGTCCTCCGCCGCCTCCAGTTTCGCGCGGATCACGCTGCGCAGTTCGGCGATGCCGGACCGTTGCTCGGCGCGGTCCCGGTCCGGTCCGGGCGGCAGCTCCGCGGCGAGCAGCGCCCGCAGACTCGACACCGCGAGCACCGGCACGTCGCGACCGAGGTGCTCGCGCAGCAACGCCCGGTTCTCCGCGACGATCGGCTTCCAGCGCCGGACGTTCTTGTCGGTCTTGGTGACCACGACGATCAGCGCCTCGACACCGGCGCCGGCGTCCTTGACGAACGCCATCTCCGGCGCCGTGATCGGGCTTCCGGCGTCGCACACGATCACCAGCACACGCGCCTCGGCTGCGGACGTCGTCGCCAGCGCCGCGTAACCCGGGTCCAGCCCGCCGACGCCGGGGGTGTCGACCACCGTCACGTCGCCGAGCCGGCTCCCGGCGACGGGGACGATCGCCCGGGTCGGCAGCTCGTCGATCCGGGCGTCGGTGACGCGGTTGCCCTCGCAGGTCACCCAGTCGGCGAGGTCGGCGTGCGGAATCCGTTCGCCGCGGCCGGGGAAGAGCAGGTGCGCGGTGCCGTCGGGGTACTCGTCGGACGCCTCCCCGACCGCGAGCGTGGTCGACGTGGTCACGTCCACCCCGACCGGGCTGGCGCCTCGCCTCCCGACGACGGCGTTGACCAGGGAGCTCTTGCCGCGACCCACCTCGCCGACGACCACCACGGATCGGACCTGGTCCGCGCCGGACGCCCGCTGCTCGGCGAGGTCGCTGAGCTCGTCGTGCCCGAACGGGCGCAGGATCTTCCCGGTGATCGAGGCGAGCAGGGCGTCGGCTCGCTGACGCGGGGACGTCGCCGGCGGGCGATCGTGCTCTCCGGACCCGTCCACGCGTCCCCTTCCGTGCCACACCGCCGTCGATTCGGTCCGTACCCTAGCCCGGACACCGGGCCGGGGTGGGCGCAGACCCGTGCGACGACGTCGCCGGACCCGGACACACCCGGCGAATTGTGATGCGCACCACCGCGATCCTGGGCCGTCGACCGGCACGGCGACGCGTCACCCGGGCCGCGGCATGCAATGATGCCGCCCTGACTCCCGGCCGCGGGAGGGCGACGATGCGGAGGGGCGCGATGAGCGGGGCACTGGTGTTGACGATCGACTTCGCGGACGGGTCGGTGTCCGCGGGCCTGATCGACACCGGAACGGGCCTCGCGCACCGGCTTTCGGTGGGCGCCGGCGAGCAGGGACCGGACGCTCGGCCCCGACCGGACCTGATCGTGCCCGCCGCCACGTCGGCCGCCGCCGTCGCGTCGGCGCGGCTGGGCGGGGTCGTGACCGGGCCCGACACCCTCGTGCTGACGCATCCCGCGGACTGGACCCCCGGTCGGGTCGGTGGGCTCCGCGACGCCGCGACGGCCGCCGGGTTCGCGCCGGGCCGGGTCACCGTGCAGCCCACCGGCCGGGCCTGACCGACGTCCCGTGCGCGGCGGCGGCGTGTTCGTCGGCAACCGCCGGGAACCTTTCGCCGGCGCCCGGGCTCCAACTGTCGACGACGCGCACGTATCGCCGTCCGCGGCGGAAGCAGGAAGGACCGAACCGATGAACCAGTCCCGGGTACCCGGCGACGAGAAGGGAACCATGTCCGCCCGAGAGTGGGTGCTGGGTATCGACTTCGGTACCTCCAACACCGCGGCCGCGCACACCGGTCCGGTGTCCGGGTCGGTGGAGGCGCTGCAGCTGAGCCACAACCGCACCACGATGTCGTCGTCGGTGTTCGTCGAGTCGCCGGACCGCATCGCGGTCGGGGACGTCGCCGCCGACCGGGCCGAGTCGAACCCGGCCGCGTTCATGCCGTCCCCGAAGCGGGTCGTCGCGCAGGGCGTGGTGAACGTCAACGGCTACGACCTGCCGGCGTCGGTGCCGGTCGCGGCGGTGCTCGAGTCGGTGATGGCGCGCGCGGTCGGCGCGCACGGCGGGTCCGCGCCGTCGGAGCTGGTGCTCACCCACCCGGAGGCGTGGTCGCCGCGGGAGATCCAGGTGCTCCTCGACGCCGCCGCCCGGCTCGGGTTGGACGCCTCGAAGATCCGCACGGTGTCCGAACCGCGGGCCGCCGCGCACTACTACTCACGGGCGAACACCCTCGCCCCGGGCACCAAGATCGCGGTGTTCGACTTCGGCGGCGGCACCCTCGACATCGCCGTCCTCGAGGCCAACGAGGCGGGCACCTTCGACGTGGTCGCCGCCCGCGGCGACAACGGCCTCGGCGGCAAGAACTTCGACGCGTTCGTCCGCCGCTGGGTGGACCAGCAGCTCGAGGCCCGCGACCCGGACCTGCTCGACCACCTGCGCCGGCAGGCACCGATGGACGTCCGGTACGCCCTCGACGACTCCATCCGCCGTGCCAAGGAACTGCTGTCGGAGGCCCCGTCCGCGACGATCACCGTCACCGGGGACGGGCGCAGCGAACGGTTCCAGATCACCCGCGAGGAGTTCGAGGAGCTGATCTCCCCGGCTCTGGACAAGGCGGTCCACCTCACCCGGGCGACACTCGCCGACGCGCGGGTCACCGACCCCGGCCAGCTCGAGGCGCTGTACCTGACCGGCGGCTCGTCGCGCATCCCGATCGTGCACGAGCGACTCGCCGATCTCGGCCCGATCGCCACCCTCGACGACCCGAAGACCGTGGTGGCGCAGGGCGCGATCGCCGCGGCCGCGCCGATCGTCCGCGGTCTCGGCGGTCCGCCGCCCGCCGCGCCGGCACCCACCGCCCCGGCGTATGTGCCCGCGGCGACGCAGCCGTACCCGGCCTCGACGACGCCGCCGTACCCGCCGTCGGCGGCGCCGTCCTACGATCCGCCCACCCAACAGTTTTCGCCCATTCCACCCGAGACAGAGGCGCCCGGCGCGGCGGGCGGGCGGGGGCGCGGCCGGACGTGGGCGCTGGTCGCCGCCGCCGTCGCGGTGGTGGCGGCGGTCGGTGTCGGCGTGTACGCGCTCGGCGACGACTCGGCGGAGCAGCTCGCGGCCGATCCGGGTGCGGCGGCGGTGGCGGGCGGACAGTCCGGCGCGACGGCGGGCTCCGGTGGGGACGGCGGCGGCACCGGGGGCGGCACCGCGCCGGCGTCGAAGGAGGCGGTGATCGCCGGGCTGCCACCGGCGTTGCGCACCGAGGTGGAGAGCTGCAAGACGTCCGGGGAGACCGAGAACGGCGGCCTGCAGTTGCAGTGCCAGATCCGCCAGGGCAGCGCGCTGACCGCGGGCATCACCGACGGTGGCTTCCAGTCGATCATCGTCTCGGTGGACACCAAGGAGGCGAAGAAGCGGGTGATCGGGATCCGTCAGGGATTCCAGAACAACACCGCCGTCGCCACCAACGTGACGGTCGAGGACACCGCCCGGTCCGCCGCCGCGCACATCGACGGACCGGGCTACAACAACACCTTCTCGATCTGGTACGGCAACTCGTCGACCGGGGTGATGGTGTCGTACAGCGGTGCCCAGGGACTCGACGGCGCCAAGACGTTCCTGGCCCGATCGGGTCTGATCAACTGATCGTTGCGCGCTTCCGCGAGGGGCTGTCGAACCATCCGGTGCGGCAGCCCCTTTCGCGTGTCCGGGGCGCGGAGAAGTTTCTCGCCGCGGCCGGGAACCTTTCCACCGCGCCGCCGCATCCAACTCTCGACAACGCACACGAGAGCGCGAGTGAGGACGAGACGATGAGCAACCCGGACCAGTACACCGACGCCGACCTCGCCGAGTACGAGGCCGAGCTCAACGACATCGCCGCCGATCCGAACCTGAGCCCCGACGAGAAGCTGGACGCGATCGCGGACGCCGTCGACGCGGAGATCGACGAGATCATGGGCAGCGACGTGGAGATCGACGAGATCGTCGGCAGCGCCCCGACATCCGCCCCGGGCGCCGCAGACGCCCCGGCCACCGCAGACACCGTGGACGCCGCGTCCACCGCAGACACCGCCCCCGAGGAGACCACCGTGACCGACCCCACCGCCGCCCCCCAGTCCACGGACACCGCAACCACCACCGCGACCGCGGACGTGACCGGTGATCCCGCGACCGCCACCTACACGAGCACCACCTCGACCGCCACGACTACCACCGAGGTCGAGGTGGAGGGTGCACCGATCGAGCCGGACACCACCCCGGCGCCGGCCGCGGACACCGCCCCGGCCGCGGAGACCGGGTCCGCGCTCAACGAGGCCATCGGCGTCGACGGAACCGTCGACTACTACTCCCCCCGCGACGTGGACCGCGACGGCAAGGTCGACGTCATCCATTCCCGCGTCGACGGCGTCGACACCATCACCCACGTCGACGAGGACGGCACGATCACCCTCGTCGAGCAGGACACCGACTTCAACGGCACCTACGAGACGGCCGCCGCCGTCCGCGCCGACGGCACGGTTCGCGTCGCGGAGGACCTGGACGACGACGGCACCGTCGATCTGGTCACCTACCACGACCCGGCCACCGGAGAGCCGGTCCGCCAGGACGAGATCGACGGCGCCCGGATCACCAGCAGCAAGTTCGACACCGACGGGGACGGCGAGGCGGACGTGCACCTCGTCGACAGCGACGGCAACGGCCGCTTCGACACCGTCTCCCTCGACACCGACGGGGACGGCGTCGTCAACGCGACCCTCGTCGACACCAACGGCGACGGCGCGTTCGACCTGATCAGCTCCGACGACGACAACGACGGCAGCCAGGAGTCGTACCTCACCTCGGCCGACAGCGGGGTCGGGTCGCTCGGCGACATCAGCACGTTCGAGTCGCTGATCCCCGCCGACGACAGCTACCACACCCAGGCCGGCGCCGACACCTACGAGCCGCCGGTCGTCGACGACGCCCCCGCCGACCTGGCCTGACCCGGACCTCCCCGGAAGGATCCGACGATGGACGACTTCGACGACGGCCCCGGCGCCGCGTGGTCCGGTGCCGACGTGGACGTCGAGGAGGCGCAGGCGGTGGACGAGTCCGCGCCGGAGTCGATCCCGCCCGCCGACCCGCTGCCCGCGCTCGCGGCACCGCCGGACGAGGCGCCGGTGGGCGTGGGCGGAACCGGCGCCGAGGCGGTCGGCGACGAGGTCCCCGACCTCACCGAGGGCGGTGCGGTGCACGGCAATCCGGCCGCGTGGACGCTGGACTGGTTCTACCAGCAGTTCGACGGGTACTGCGGGCCGTCGGTGGTGGCGCAGGTCGTCGCCCAGTACACCGGCGCGACCATCGCCGACCCGCAGCAGCTGGTCGACCGCGCCGTCGAGCTCGGGCTGATGGACGACCCGAGCGAGGGGATGACGCTGCCCGCGGTCGAGACGCTGCTCGAGGACCAGGGGGTGCCGTGCACCCGCACGGACGGTTCCCTCGACGACCTGCGCGCCCGGCTCGACGCCGGGTACGGGGTGATCGCGATGGTCGACTCCGGGGAGATCTGGCACCCCGACGCGGAGGCCGGTGAGGACGACGCCGCCGACCACGTCCTCGTCGTCGCCGGCATCGACGACGCGCGCGGGGTGGTGATCCTGTCGGATCCCGGTGTGCCGTACGGCAATCAGCTGGAGATCCCGATCGAGCAGTTCGAGGACGCCTGGGCCGATTCGGGGTTCGACATGCTGGTGACCGACGCCCCCGACGACGCGCTGCTCGCACCGGCGCCGGTGCCGCCGGGCGAGCAACGCTCGGCGGTCATCGCCCTGTGATCGCGGGGATCGGGCGCGGAGGACGCACAATGGTGACGGCGATGCCGGCGCGCGGCGTCGCCGGTGAGATACGAGGAGTCGACGAGGTGACCGATGAACGATGACGAGCCGCTGTTCGCGGGGTCGGGGGCGGGCGCGCTGCCACCGGTGCCCGAGGACGTGTGGGAGCGGGCACTGTCGGTCGCGCTGGACCCGGCGACGCCGGCGGTCGACGCCGACCTCGTGCCCGAGATGGACGACGACCCGGTCGTTCCCGACGACGACGGCATCGTCCTCGTCGACGACGACCTCCTCGAGGGCGACGACGACCTCCCGCCCGGCGACGACGTCGCGGCCGTCCCGGTCGACGACGGCGAGCACCCGCGGCTCGACGACGACTCCGTCGACACCGGTGACGACTTCGGAGACCTCCCGGATGTCACCGACGACGGGGCCGCCGAACCCGACCTGCACGAACTGCACCTGGACCACGACGCCGTCGACCCCTATCCGGGCGACGACCTGCTGTGACCGACACCCCGGACCCCACGGTGGCCCGCTGTGCGCGGGCTGCGGGTAGCATCCCCGACGGCCATGTGGGGGTTTGGTGAGAATGCAAGGAGCGCGGGGGAAGTCGATGGACGAAGCGGAACTGTTGGCCGCTTGCCGTGGGGGTGACCAGCACGCGTTCGCCGAGCTCGTGGGGCGGCACCGCACCAACGCCTGGCACGTGTGCCTGCAGATCACCGGCAACGCCCACGACGCCGAGGACGCGCTGCAGGAGGCGCTGACCGCGGCCTGGCAGAACCTGCACCGGTTCCGCGGCGAGGCCCGCTTCAACACGTGGCTGCACCGCATCGCCACCAACGCCGCACTCAAGGTGGTCCGCCGCCGCAAGCTCACCACCAGCCTCGACGACGAGGACTCCCCCGGCATCGACCTCACCGACCACGGCAGCGGTTTCGACGAGCAGGTCGTCACCGCCGACACCGTCCACCACGCCCTCGGCCAACTCCCCGAGGACTTCCGCGTCGCCATCGTCCTCGCCGAATTCGCCGACCTGCCCTACGCCGACATCGCCGAGCACCAGCAGGTCAGCGTCGCCACCGTGAAGACGCGAATCCACCGGGCGCGCAAGCAGTTGGCGCAGACGCTGGCTCCGGCGCACAGCTGAGCGGGCGGGATCGCACCTCGCCCCGGAGGCGGGGTTGCCGCAGTCCTCTCGTCGGTTGTGCCGGCCGAGTCGGTGGCACCGGCAGCCAGGTCGTCACCTGTCGTGAACCCACCGCCCGACACGAGGTTCCACCGCCGGGGGCCGGGCCAGGAATGGCCGCCGTGGGCCCGATCAGACTGTCCCCCATGTGAATGACAGCGGGGTCCGATCACCAAACCCCGGCGTCCGGGCGCCGATTCGCACCTGACACGATCACCTTCGCCGGCCACCGCGACCGCGCCGAGTCACCCTCGCCACCTCGACAGACAAGGACCGCACTGCCCGATGGTGTCCCACCTGGCCTGGCTGGATCACGACGAGACGCAACGCCGCCGTGTGATGCGGGTGGTCGATCAGTTCCGCGACGAGGGCACGGTCGACGAGTTGGGTCTCGGGTCGATCCGCGACACCTTCGCGACCCTGCTGCTGCCCGGCCTGTCGACCCTGCACACGCGCGCCCGGTACCTGCTGTTCATCCCGTGGCTCGCGCAGGCGACGGCCACCGAGGCCAGAGACGCAAATGCACTCGTGCCGCTGCTGCGGAAGAAGGAGTACGCGTTGATCGACGCGCTGCTCGAGGGCGGAGAGTCGAGCGGCGTCATCGGTGGCACCGCGCGTCGCAAGCTGCAACGGATGCCGAGCGGCATGTTTTGGTCCGCCACAGCGCATTACGGTCTGCGCACCGACAGCCGGTCGATCTCCGCCACCCTGCGTCAGGCTCATGCCGCGGCTCGCCACGACCGGCGCACCGAGTCGTCCGACGATCCGGGTGCGCGCCCCGATACCGCGCCCACCGGGTTCGACCCGCGGCTGCCGCAACCGCCGGCGAACCTGCTCGCCGAGACCACGTTCGCCCTCTCCCCCACCGAGGCCGAGTACCTGCGCGAACGCATGTACACCATGCAGCCGCGGTCGATGTTCCCGTGGTTGTTCGAGCACGGCGTCGACGACGATGCCCGGTTCCTGTGGCAGCACCGGGACATCGCCGCGCTGGACGGGCCGCTCGCCGACACGCTCGACCACGGGCACCGGTTCTCGGTCGTGATGGCCGGGGCGGTGGTGCTCTACAACCTGATGCTGGCCCGCGCGAAGGACGACGACGAGCTCGTCGATGCCTACACCGCGGCGTGGGGCGACTGGCGCGTCGAGGCCACCGCGGCCGTCGACGGCTGGAACGGCGGCGCGTTCTGGGCGTTGATGGGCCGCTCCACCCGCACCATCACCCCGCCGACGCGATCCTTCGTCGACGCCTGGATCGCCGAGGCCGCGCGCGCCGGTGCGGATCCCGGGTCGAGCGCGCAGGACCTGGTCCGCGGCCGGGAGATCCAGCTGAAGGGCACGCGGGCCCGCCTGGGCGGCAACGTTGCCGGGGTCAATTCCTGGAGCCGGCAGTCGGGTGGCCAGCTGACCTACAACTGGCCGGTCGCCGTCCGCATCGTGGGCGACGTGATCGCCGGACTGGAGAACTGATGCTCAGCCCCGACTCCCGCGTCCTCCTCACCGACGCGCTGCAGCCCCCCGTCGGGTATGCGATCGATTCCGTTGTCACCACGACGTATTCGCTCGACCTCACCGCGCTGCTGCTGGCGCCGCTCTCGTTCGCGGCCCGCACCCGATCCGAGGATGTCGACGACGCCGACCCCATCGCGCTGCTCGAGTCGATCCGGCGGTACGTCGGGTCGATGACGGTCTTCGCGCAGGCCGGTGGACTCAAGGTGCCGAGCAAGTACCGCACCGTGCTGTCGTTCGCGGAGAACTCGGTCGTCGAGGTGCGGGCGCCTCAGCCGGGCAGGTTGTTCCACCCGAAGATCTGGCTACTGCGGTTCGTCTGCGACGACGCCGGCGGCTACCTGCACCGCTTCCTGTGCTCGAGCCGAAACCTGACCTTCGACGCCTCCTGGGACACGCTGCTGGTGCTCGACGAGGACCCCGACACCGACGAGGCCGTCGACCCGGCGCCGATCGCGGAGTTCGTTGCGGCCCTGCCGGATCTGGCGACGACCCCGATGACGGGTACCCGCGCCGCCGCGGTCCGGGACCTGGCTCACACCGTCCGCTCCGCCCGCTTCGCCTGCCCGGCGCCGTTCGCGTCGATGACTCTGCATCCGTTGGGCCTGACTGACGGCGCGGCCCTCCCCGTCCCCGAGGCGGCGGATCGGGCGCTGGTGATCTCCCCGTTCTTCGACCCGGCCACGTCGCGGCGTTTCGCGGCGATCGCGCCGGACTCGCGGATCGTGTCGCGCGCCGAGACATTCGACCGCACCGGGTCGGATGCGTTCACCGGCGCGCAGACGTTCACGCTACAGGCGGTGGCGGATCGGCCGGGTGACGACGAGGCCGTGGCTGAGCCGGGGACGGAGGTCGGCGGCGTCCCGTCAGGGCTTCACGCGAAGACGTTTGTCTTCGACACCGCCAAGGAGGCGGTGCTGATCACCGGGTCCGCGAACGCCACCAGCGCGGCGCTCGGCGGCAACGTCGAGTTCTCCGCCGCACTGCGGGGCCCGTCCGCGAAGTGCGGCGTCGACGCGGTCTGGGAAAGTGGGAAGGGCACCACCGGCCTCGCGCGCATCGTCGAGCCCTACACGATCACCGCGGCCGCCCCGGACGTGGACGCGGACGCTCTGGCGCGGGTCGAGAAGGACATGGCCGACTTCCGTGCCCTGCTCTCGGCCGCCGCGCCGCAGCTGCACTTCGTCCTCAACGGCGGCAGCGCGCAGTGCACGCTGCGGGTACCGGAGGAGATCGTCGGCGCGTTCGACGGGGAGGTAGCCGTCAGCCCGGTCTCCCTCACCGGCGAGTACCGTCCGCTCGCCACGGAAGTCACCTGGTCCGGAGTCGCGGCGGCAAACGTGACGGCGTTCATCGGCGTGCGGACCCGACGTGACGGCGTCGAACTGTTCGGTGTCGTCAAGGCCGCCCTGCACGGCGACGTCGTCGGGCGCGACCGGTTGATCCTCCGCAGTCACATCGGGAGCGCCCAGGATCTGACCCGCTGTCTGCTGTTCCTGCTCGGCGGTGAGGTGCCCGGCGACGGGGAGGTCCTCGGCCTCGACCGCGGATCGACCGGTGATCGCGACCCGGGTCGTGGTGCGGTCGATGACACCGTGCTGTTCGAGCCCCTGGTGCGGGCCGTGGTCGGCGACCGTGCCGCGCTGGAGCGGGTCGATGCTCTGCTCCGCGACCTCGACGCACCCACCGACCTCGTCGACGACGACCTGCGCGCACTCCTGGACGCGGTGCGCCTCGCCCACACCGCGGTGGCGGGAGGAGACAAGTGACCGTCAAGCCCGACCTTGCGCGAACCCTCGCCCCGCTCAAGGGGTTCCAGCGCGACACCGTTGCCCATGTCACCAACCGGCTGTGGAACGACGCGGACGCCACCACCCGGTTCCTCGTCGCCGACGAGGTGGGCCTCGGCAAGACCCTCGTCGCCCGCGGTGTGATCGCGGAGACCATCGAGCACCTCTGGGACAAAGAGAACCGCATCGACATCGTCTACATCTGCTCCAACGCGCAGATCGCGCAGCAGAACCTGGCGAAACTGGTGCCCGGCGACATCACCGTGAAAAACGCGGACCGGCTGACGCTGCTGATGCGCAACATCGCCGAGTTCCAGGACCGCAAGCTCAACTACATCTCGTTCACCCCCGGCACCTCGTTCACGGTCGGTGAGACCGCCGGCCAGGCCGACGAGCGGGTGCTGCTGTATCACCTGCTGCGGCGCGGCTGGGGCCCGATGCAGATGAAGTCGCGCGGCTGGGCGGAGTTCTTCCGCGTCGGCGTCGGCGCGGAGAGCTTCGCGAACCAGCTGGCGGCCTTCGACACCGACGCGATCACCGACGAGATCGCCGGGCGGTTCATCGAGGACCTGCAGCACGCGGATCCGGTCGACCCCGGGTACGACTCCCTCGAAGACGAAGTGTGGGACGTCGCCCGAACCCGGTTCGTCCGCCTCGAGGACGAACCCGACAAGGCGCTGAACCGCTACCGCAGCCGGCTGATCGGACGGATGCGGAACCTGGTGGCGCACGCCGCCATTCGCGCACTCGAACCGGACCTGATCATCCTCGACGAGTTCCACCGCTTCAAGACGCTCCTCGACGACGACAACGAGGAAGCCGAGCTGGCGAAGGCCCTGTTCGACCAGCCGACAGCGCGGGTGCTGCTGCTGTCGGCGACCCCGTTCAGCATGTACACGCTCCCCGACGAGCCGGAGGGCGCGGACCACTACGACGACTTCCTCGCCACCGTCCGGTTCCTGCTCGGCGGGCGCGGCCTGACGGCCGGGGAGGTCGACACGCGGATCGCCGAGCTCGGGCGGGACCTGGAGACGATGCGCCGGGCCGCCCTGCCCGGCGCCGACTCCCGCGAGGCCGGGCTGGCGGCGCGGGATCGGGTGCAGCACACCCTGACCCGGGTGATGTCCCGCGTCGAGCGGCTGGCGTCGACACCGGACCGCGACGGCATGCTCACCGAGAAGCCGCTGCCGGTGCCGGTCACCGCCGCGGACCTGCAGGCGTACGCGGGAGGGCAGCGGATCGCGGACGCGCTGGGCCGGGACCGGCGCGGGCGCGACATCTTCGAGCTGTGGCGGTCGAGCCCGTACCTGTTCAACATCATGGAGACCTACCAGGTCAAGCTGGCGCTGAGGAAGGCGATCGACTCGCCGGATCCGGCGGTCCGCAAGCCGGTGCACGATGCGATCCGCACCGCCGACGGCCTGCTGGACTGGTCGACGATCGAGCACTTCCACCCGCTCGACGCCGGCAACGCGAAGATGCGTGCCCTGGTCGCGGACACCGTCGATCGGGGCGCGTGGAAGCTGGCGTGGCTGCCGCCGTCGCTTCCCTACTACCAGCCCGCCGGGGTGTTCGCGGACGAGGCGCTGCGCACGTTCACGAAGCGGCTGGTGTTCTCGGCGTGGGCGGTGGCACCGAAAGCCATTGCCAGCGTGGTCAGTTACGAGGCCGAGCGGCGCGGGGTGCAGGAGTCGGGCCGCACCGACCGATACTCGGAACGGGCGAGCCTGACGCAGCCGATCCGCCGGCCCCGGCACGACGGCACCAACCAGAACATGGCCCCGGAGGCACTGTTCCAGCCGTCGATCGTGCTGGCGGAGCTGTGCGACCCGCTGACGCTGGCGCAGCGGATCGGTGGCGTCGTGGGTGCCGCCGAGCTGCGGGATGTCGCGGCGGTCGCGGTCCGTGAACGGTTCGAGGCAGTGTGCGCAGAGTTCGACATCTCGCGCTCATCGCGGTCGAAGGTGGACCCGTCCTGGTACTGGGCGCTACCGCTGCTGCTGGACCGGCACGCGAACCCCGGGCGGCCGTTCCCCGTGGAGATCCCGGAGTACTTCGCGTCGGCCGACAACCCCGACGAGCTGGACGTCGAGGCGCTGGGCGGATTCCCGGAGGATCTCGTCGCGGTCGTGACCGACCTCGGCCTCGCCGGCCCCGGCACCTGCGTGCAGCGGGCCCTGCGCCGCGCGACCGGCGCGGTGCGGCCGCGCGCGGACGACGAGCTCTGGGAGGCGGCATTCGACGCAGCCGAGGATATGCGGGCGCTGTTCAACCAGGCCGAGATCGCCGCAGCGGTCCGGGTTTCCGTGCCCGGCGACGCGTACTGGCGCTCGGTGCTTGAGTACTGCCGCGACGGGAACCTGCAGTCGGTCCTCGACGAGTACTTCGCGCTCGGCGGCGTCGAGCGCGACCACGACGGAAACGAGCTGTCACCGCTGACCGAGCGGCTCGGCCGGGCACTGTCGGTCGGGTTGGGCCGCGCGGAGATCGACGTGTTCGACACCAGCGACGACGAGGTGACCATCGACGGCTCGAACTCGATCCGGCACCACTTCGCGATGCGGATGGGCCACAAGGGATCGACGGACGAGCGGCAACAGGAACGGGCCGGAGACGTGATCGCGGCCTACAACTCCCCGTTCTGGCCGTTCGTGCTGGCGTCGACGTCGGTCGGTCAGGAAGGCCTGGACTTCCACACCTACTCCCATGCGATCGTGCACTGGAACCTGCCGGGCAACCCGGTCGACATGGAGCAGCGAGAGGGCCGGGTGCACCGTTTCCGCGGGCACGCCATCCGCCGCAACATCGCCGCCGCGCACGCCGGCGCAGCACTGGCGCCGGGGTGTGACGATCCGTGGTCGGCGATGTTCGCCGCCGCCGAGGCCGCGAAGTCCCCAGACGACACAGATCTGGTGCCCGACTGGGTGTACGCGAGGCCGGGTGGGGCGACGATCGAGCGGTACGTGCCGGCGATGCCGCTGAGTCGTGAGTCGGTGCGGTACCAGCGGCTGCTCCGCACGGTAGCCGCCTACCGCCTGACCCTCGGTCAGCCGCGGCAGGAGGACCTGGTGCGGTATCTGAACAACGGCACTGTGGATCGCGATGTGCTACGGATCGATCTGGCACCACCAGCTTCCTCGGCCACCCTGTAGGAGACCCATGCCCTTCAAACTCGACCACCGCCTCGTGATCGGAGTCGCGTCCAGCGCATTGTTCGATCTCACCGAGTCGGACGCGGTGTTCCGCGAGCGAGGGGAGGCCGGCTACCGCGTCTACCAGGAGGAGCATCTCGACACCCCGCTCGCAGGCGGGGTGGCCTTTCCGTTCGTGAAGCGTCTGCTGTCGTTGAACGATCTGAGCCCTGCCGCGGACGATCCGCTGGTCCAGGTGATCATCCTGTCCCGGAACGACCCCATGACCGGCCTGCGGGTGATGCGGTCGATCGAGCACCACGATCTGAAGATCACGCGGGCGATCTTCACGCAGGGGTTGTCGCCGTACCCGTACATCCCGGCCTTGGGTATCGCACTGTTCCTGTCGGCTAACTCGGATGATGTCCGCGGTGCGACGGCGGCCGGATACCCCGCCGGACTCGTCCTCGATTCGCCAGCACGCGACGAGGCGGACGACACAGAGCTGCGGGTCGCGGTCGACTTCGATGGCGTCGTGATCGACGACGCGTCCGAATCGGTCATGCAATCCGGTGGGCTGACGGAGTTCCACAATCATGAACGCGCCAACGCAGCGACACCTCACAACCAGGGGCCGCTGGCGCAGTTTCTGATCCGGCTCTCCGCCATCCAACGCATCGAGGACGCGCGGGTCGACTCCGACGCCACTTACACCCGTCGAATCCGCATCTCCATCGTCTCCGCCCGCGATGCGCCGGCCCATGAGCGGGCGGTGATGACCCTGAAGAGCTGGGATGTCGCTGTCAACGACGCGTTCTTTCTCGGCGGCGTCGACAAGGGGCCGGTCCTCGGCGTGCTGAGGCCGCACATCTACTTCGATGACCAACGGTCTCACCTGACGTCCAGCTCAAGGTTCGTCGCTTCGGTACACGTGCCGTACGGCGAACTGAACCGCCTGGCGGAGACCGATGCCGACGAGGCTTCACCGACGTTGTTGCTAGAGCCGCCACTTCCGACGTCGCAGGCGATTGCTGATCCCGGATTGCTAGAGTCTGTCGAGGTGAACGCGACCGCCGTCGGCCGCGAACAAACAACGTGACAAACGGGCGGTGACGTGGCGCAAGGCAGTGGCTCGAATCGGCAGGACGACCGGTGGGTCGAGGTGTCGAAGTCGGCTTTCGCCCACGAGACGGAGGGGTTGAACTTCCTCCGGGAGATCGTGCCGAATGCGTCCCCGTACCGTGCGTGGACGAACTTCGAGTTCATGGACAACCACGGCATGTGGCACGAGATCGATGCCCTGGTTCTGGGGCGGCGCCGACTGCATCTGATCGAGCTGAAGCACTTCGTGGGCCTCCTGGGCGGAACCGAGACGAACTGGGTGCGACATCTGCCGAGCGGCAAGGTCCGCACACAGCGCTCGCCTCTCCTGCTGACTCGCCGTAAGGCGCAGCGCCTGGCGACGCGCATCGAGGAGGAGGCGCGGAAGGTCGCCGTCGAGCACGGCCTGAACCCGGAGAAGGTGCGCCGGGCGTTGCCGTTCGTGCAGGAGTCAGTCTTCCTGCACGCCGAGGGCTTCTCGGTGGAGATGTCGGACGTCGCGAAGTCGGGCCTGTTCGGCCTGGACGGCGAGGAGCATCGCTCGAATCTGCCGGGCATTTCCACGCGCATCCTGGAGTCTCCGACGGATGGTCGCAGGGTCGACGAGGACATCAGTGTCATCGTCGCGCTGGCGTTGAAGAACCTCGGGGTGTCGCGGCGCACCGAACGCGACGCGGGCTCGTGGACCATCTCGGGTGCCCCGCTGGCGTCGGGCGACGACTGGCAGGAGTGGCCGGCGAAGCACAAGGGCACGGACGAGCAGGCTCGTGCCCGCATCGTGTCGTTCCGCCCTGGCACGCCGGTGCATGCGCGGGCGGCGACGCACCGGAAGATGGGCCGCGAGTACACGCTGCTGTCGTCGCTGCGGCACGAGGCGATCGTCGCCCCCCGCGATCTGGTGCAGGACGACGATGGCAACACCGTCCTCGTTTACCCGGAAACACCCGGCTACGAGCCCCTCGATCTGGCGTTGGCGACGCGCACCCTCACCGCGGAGCAGCAGCTGACGGTGTTGACGTCGATCGCGGAGGCATTGGCGTACGCGCACCGCAACCACGTCGCGCACCGCGGGTTGGGTCCGTCGACGGTCCTGATCCACACCGAACGCCTGGATGCGGGCCGGGTGGATGTGCGGTTGGTGGACTGGTCGTGGGCAGGACGCATCCACGACGGCGGCACCAAGTCCGCGACGATGCTCGGCACCGCGCTGACGGCGACGGGCGGCGCGGCCGCGGACGAGGTGTATCAGGCGCCGGAGGACCGGTGGGCTCCCGATTCGGACCGTATCGCGCTGGACGTGTTCTCCCTGGGTGCGTTGGCGTACTTCCTGCTGTCGGGCGGGCAGAACCCGGCCCGGGACCGGGCGGCGCTGCTGGAGCGGCTGCGGCTGGAGCAGGGCCTGGATCTGGCGGCGTCGACGGGCCGGTTCGTCGACGAGCAGCTGCGTGAGCTGGTGCTGCGGACCACGAGCCCGTCGGTGTCGAAGAGGGTGGCGGTCGACGCGAAGTCGGGTCGACCGACGTTCGGTGCGCAGCAGTTCGCCGCGGCGCTCGACGACTACCGCCGCGCGCAGGAACCGGCCGCGGCGGCGCCGGAGATCGATCCGCTGAACCCGCCGACCGGCGCCCTCCTCGACGACCGGTTCGAGGTCCTGCAGGTGCTCGGGTCGGGGTCGACGGCCCGCGGCATCCTCGTCGCCGACCACGACGCCGACGGCCGGCAGCGAGTCCTCAAGGTCGGCCTCGACAACACGGCCACGCACCGCCTGCAGGACGAGGCGGAGGTCCTGACGACGCTGGCGCAACAGCAGCCGCCGGTGCCCGGTGTGGTGGAGCTGATCGAGGGTCCGTTGCAGTTGGCGCAGCGGACGGCGCTGCTGCTCAGCAACTGCGGCGAGCAGACCCTCGCCGACGTGGTCCGCTACACCCCGCTCGGGGAGGCGCAGCTCAAGACGTGGGGCCTGGGCCTGCTGGACGCCGTGGTCGCGTTGGACGCGGCCGGTATCACGCACCGCGACATCAAGCCGTCGAACCTGGGTCTGTCCCGGCCGACGGGCAAACGGAACGAGAAGCCGAAGCTGGCCCTGTTCGACTTCTCCCTGTCCCGCGCGGCCGTCGAGCAGATCGACGCCGGCACTCCCCCGTATCGGGATCCGTTCCTCGGCACCGGCATCCGCACCGCCTACGACTCTGCGGCGGAACGCTATTCGGCGGCGGTGGTGCTGTACGAGATGGCGACGGCCAGCACCCCCCTCTACGGCGACGGGGTGAGCGATCCGCGGGTGCTCGCGGACGACGTGTCGGTGTCGGCGAAGGATTTCGGCGGGCACTCCCGCACCCGCGCGGAGGCCCTTACCGCGTTCTTCCGGTCGGCGCTGGCCCGCAACGTGAAGGACCGCTTCGACACGGCCACCGCGATGCGTGCGGCGTGGGCGGCGGTGTTCGCGGCGAAGGCCACCGAGCCGGAACCCGTCGTGCAGCCACCGGCGCTCACCCCCATCGAGCCGACACCCCCGCCGGTCGTCGTGGCCGAGCCCGCCACCTACCGGTCGCTGCGGGTGCTGTCGGCGGAGTTCGCACGGGCGGCGGCGACGAAGCCGTCGGCTATCCGCCGGCAGGTGGTGGAGCTGCTGCTCGGCAGCCACCCCGACTCCCCTGCCGACCCGTTCGTCACCTATCAGGTGCTGGCACCGCTGGCTGGGGTGACGCCGGGCCGCGTCGCGCAGATCTTCGGGGAGTTGCGCGAGCTGTGGTCGAAGAACCCACAGTTGGCGGCGACGGTGGACCTGATGTTCCAACGCGGCATTACGCTGCTCGAATCGACAGGTGGCGCAAGCACTCCCGAGGTGCTGGCCCGCGAGCTGGCGGCGTCGCTGGACATCGACGGCGTGTCCGACCCGCAGCGCACCGCGCTTGGTGTGCTGCGGCTGGTGTTGGCGTCGGCGGCAGAGCCGGAGCCGGGCAGCGAGGACGACGACCCGCGGCCGCTGCTGACGCGCCGTCAGTCCACCGGCTCGGTCGCGATGATCGCCACCAATGCGGTGTCCCGCCGGTTGCCGGCCGTGCTGGCACGTGAGGTCGACAACCTCGTCGCCGCCGCGGCCGGGCAGGGGTTGGCGCTGGTGACGGCGGAGCACGCCGAGCAGCCGCTGCGTGCGGCCGCGGCCGCCGTGTTGGATGTGGCACCGGCGGAGGTGGAGATCCCCGGGTACGTGCTGCTGCGGATCGCCGCCGGGTCGTCGGTGCAGGTGGCATTGTCGGCGCGGGACGAGCTGCATCCGATCAGCCTCCCGATCCGGGACGTGTTGGCGCTGCTACTGCAGGGCCTGTCGACGTCGGATGCGTTCGGCCGCGCGGAGCTGGAATCGCGTGTCGCGGCACGGTTCCCAGCGCTGGCGAAGTCGCTGCCCCGCCGCCCCGACCTCGATGCACTGGTCGCGGCGGTGGCGCCGGGGATGATGTGGAGCGACGCGCGGAACCGCTACGAGTTCGAGGACGCGCCGCAGCGACTGTCGCACGTTCCGACGCGGCACACCCTCGGCGGCTCCCCAGCCGTCGCGGGCCAGAAGGGCAGCGACGTGGAGTTGCTGCTGCACGCGAGCGTGCGGGAACGCACGTTCCGCGCATTGGGGGTGCCGATGGGCGCGTCCGACCAGGTGGCGGACGCGCTCGTAGAGCGGTTCGGCGCGGTGCGCGTCGACGTCACGGATGTGCTGCTGGGAGAGTTGCGGGCGAAGGCTACGCAGGCCGGCATCCCGTGGGATGCGATCCTCGCCGCCGATTCCGGTGCCGCCGCCGACCGCGAGGGGCTGAAGGGGTTTGTCGCCCAGTCCATCCCGGCCGTCGTGGACGCCGTGAATGCGGCGGGTGGTCCGGTGGTGTTGACGGACCTGTCGACGCTGGCGGCGTACGGCCAGTTGGGTGCGTTGCAGGCGTGGGTGGATGTGACGAACCCGCCGCCGCACGCGGTCTGGGCGTTGATCCCGCAGCCGGAGGAGTCGGGCGGTCGGCCCGGCGCCCGCGTCGACGGGACGGCGTTGCCGCGCACCACCCCGGAGCAGTTCATGCAGGTGGACCGGTTCGGTTTGCGTGCACTCGTTTCCACTGATGATCGATCGATGAAGGAGCATGTCTGATGGCGTTGGCCACGATTTCCGGAGCCGCGCTCAAGGACGCATTGAAGCCGCAGCTGACGCTGTTGGTCGACGACATGCGCTCCAAGCTCACCTCGGATGCGGACGAGTTGGCGAGCTGGCGAGCCACGCACCGCGAAGCCGTCGCCGAGCAGCGGACGGCGGTGTCGTGGACGGACTGGTCCGAGGACCAGCTCACGCAGGCCGCCGTCGGCTGGCTGTTGACTTCTGTCTTCGTGCGGTTCTGCGAGGACAACCTGCTCCTCGGCGACACGGCGGTCTGGATCACCCACCCCGACCCGATGCTGAGGCAGCGTGCCGTCGACGCCGAGCAGGCGTTCTACCGCGCCGACACCAACAACTCGTACCGCGAATGGCTGGAACAGTCCTTCGACGCACTCCGCAAGTACCCCGCCACGCAGTCGCTGGTGGACGAGCATGCAGCGCTGAACATCATCGCCCCCAGCTCCGATGCCGTGCACCAGGTGCTGTCGTTCTGGCGGCAGGTCGACGACTCCGGTTCCCTCGTCTGGACTTTCCGCGACCCCGAGCTCACCACCCGCTTCCTCGGCGACCTGTACCAGGACCTCTCCGACTTCGCGAAGAAGAAGTACGCACTCCTCCAGACCCCGGAGTTCGTGGAGGAGTTCATCCTCGACCAAACCCTCGAACCGGCGCTGAAGGACCGGCCGCTCGAAGGATTCAAGGTCATCGACCCAACCTGCGGATCGGGGCACTTCCTGCTGGGAGCCTTCGCGCGGCTCGTGGATCGATGGAACCGCGAAGCACCCGGACTGGAACTGCGGACACGGGTCGACAACGCGCTGTCGTCCGTCTATGGCGTCGACCTCAACCCTTTCGCCGTCGCCATCGCGAAGTTCCGACTGATCGTCGCCGCGCTGAAGGCATGCCGGGAAACGACTCTGGTGAACGCACCCAAGTTCACGCTGAACCTCGCCAGCGGCGACTCGCTCCTGCACGGAGCCGAGCGGGGCGGTGCGACGGCCCTCGACTTCGGCGACCTGTCCTTCGACAAGGACGCCGTGGTGTCCGGGTTCGCATACTCGACCGAAGACGTGGCGATGCTGAGGCGGATTCTCGTGCCGGGGCAGTACGACGTGGTGGTGGGTAATCCGCCGTACATTGTCGTGCGCGACAAGGCTTTGAACACGCGGTATCGGGAGATCTACCACTACTGCAAGGGCAAGTACGCGTTGACTTCCCCGTTCATGGAGAAGTTCTTCGGACTCGCCAAGGCTGGAAGCCGTGCCGGGTGGGTCGGTCAGATCACCTCCAACTCGTTCATGAAGCGGGAGTTCGGCGTCCCACTTGTCGAGGAATACCTCGCTCGAATGGATCTTCGCCTGGTCGCCGACACGTCAGGTGCGTACATCCCCGGCCACGGGACGCCTACCGTCATTCTCGTCGGGCGGAAACACGCACGAGTTCTCGACACCGTGCGTGCGGTCCTCGGCATCCAGGGAGAACCGGGAGCGCCGGACGACCCGACCAAAGGCAAGGTCTGGACCTCCATCGTGGAGCACGTCGATCTTCCTGGCTACGAGGACCAGTGGATTTCGGTTGTCGAACTCCCTCGCGACAATCTGCGCAAGCACCCCTGGAGCCTCTCCGGCGGCGGTGCCGTCGAACTCCAGTCGGCAATCGAGGCGAACTCGACAACCACGCTCGAGATCCCCATTGCAGGCAAGATCGGATTCGCCAGCTTTCCCGGCGCGGATGATGCATTCTTCGGGCCCGCGCATTCACTCCGACGCTCAGGCATTCCAGACAAGCTCGTCAAAACTGTGGTTCTCGGTGAGGCGGTCCGAGACTGGGACGTCCAGCAAGTCGAGTCGTCGTTTGCCCCATACACCAGCGATTTCGAAGAGATCGAACTCGACACCGATGCACAGTGGTACGTCCGACAGTGGCCACTTCGCCGATTCCTCGGCGGAGTCACCGGATTCAACGGCGAAACCCAGGCCGACGGCGGCGGCAAATGGTGGACCTGGTACCGGTGGGTCCGCGACCGCTACACCACCCCCCGCTCCATCACCTTCGCCTTCGTGGCGACGCATAACCATTTCGTGCTCGACCGCGGCGGAAAGGTGTTCAAGCAGTCTGCTCTGGTGATCAAGTTGCCGGAGGGGGCTGGGGAGGACGACTACCTACGGCTGCTGGGCACCCTCAACAGCTCCACCGCCTGCTTCTGGCTCAGGCAGAACAGCTACGCCAACAGCGGAGATTCGGTCGGCACAAATGGTGCACGTGTGGTGTCCGAACAATGGGATCGATTCTTCCAGTTCAACGGGACCACTCTCGAAGACCTCCCGATGCCAGAGACCGATGTGCTCGCGCGAGCACGCCACCTCGACGGTCTGGCGCAGCAACTGTCGGCGGTGGAGCCTACTGCTGCTGTCGAGTCAGGCGGCGCCACCGCCGCCGTCATCGCCTCTGCTCGCGGCGAGCACGCGCGAATTCGGGCGCTGATGGTCGCGGAGCAGGACGAGTTGGACTGGGAGGTGTACCGGAACTACGGGCTCGTTGACGAGGAGTTGTTCCTGCCGGCTGAGCAGGCTCCGGGGATTGCGTTGGGTGAGCGCGCTTTCGAGATCGCGCTGGCCCGGAAGATGGCGGCTGGCGAGGCGGAGACGTCGTGGTTCGCCCGACACGGGTCCACCCCGATCACCGAGGTGCCCGCGCACTGGCCGGCGGCGTACCGGGAGTTGGTGGAGAAGCGGCTGGCTGTCATCGAGGCCAATCCGTTCATTCGGCTGTTGGAGCGTCCCGAGTACAAGCGCCGATGGGCCGGTGACTCTTGGGATGTGAAACTCCAGCGTGCGCTGAAGGACTTGCTTCTCGACCGACTCGAAGACAAGTCACTGTGGTTCACCGCGCAGGGCACGCCGCAGATGCTGTCCGTGGCTGAACTGGCGGGACACGTCGAGAAGGACTCTGAGTTCATCACCGCCCTCGACCTGTGGGCCGGGAAGAAGGACACCCCGGTCACCGACACCCTCGTGAAACTCCTTGCCGATGAGGCAGTCCCGTACTTGGCCGCGATGCGCTACAAGGAATCCGGGCTCCGGAAGCGCGCCGAATGGGAACGGGTCTGGGATCTGCAGCGCGACGAGGACGCCGGCCTGATCAAGGCGACGGACATCCCGGTTCCGCCGAAGTACACGAGCGCAGACTTCGCGAAGTCGTCATTCTGGTCGCACCGCGGCAAGTTGGATGTGCCGAAGGAACGCTTCATCTCGTACCCCGGCGCCGGCCGCGCCACCGACCCGACACCGCTGTTGGGTTGGGCTGGCTGGAACCACGCCCAGCAGGGCCTCGCACTGGCAACGATCTACGCTTACCGCGAGTCCGAAGGCATGCCGCTCACCGAACTGGTCCCAGTGGTCGCCGGCATCGCCGAGGTCCTTCCTTGGGTCAGGCAGTGGCACAGCGGCGTCGACCCCACCTTCGGCATCGACCTGGCCGACTACCTGCAAGGCCAACTCAGCGAAAAGTCCGCAGCAGTAGGCATCCCGGCCGCTGACGTACCACACTGGCGACCACCCAAGGCCACCCGCGGCCGAAAAGCCACAGGTTAACCGCCTCTACTGCTGTGTATCCACCCAGGCGACGTTCAGTTTGGAGCCGGACACCCCGAACCGATGTTCATACGGGTCGAATCAATGTCAGCCAACGCGGATAGTATGTCCACCCGGCTCGAAATCTGGCTACTCATCTCAGGACTTTCAGCCAAATCATGTGGGAGGATGCCCTGATGAAACGCATAAATGTGGGGGCGGGCGAAAGTCTACTGAAAGGGTACCTCCGCACCCCGCAGGTCGGTTTGTGTGAGCTGACATGGAACGCGTTTGACGAGGATGCGAAACGTGTCACCATCTCAATCGAGGACAACGAGATGGGTAGCCTCGACCAAGTCGTCGTCGAAGATGACGGAACCGGCATGGATGTCATGACTGTCACTCGCGAGTTCGCTAAAGTTGGTGACAGTTCCAAGGCGACCATCCACGGGTCGAAGAGCAACGGCGGAAGACCGGTGCATGGCCGCCTTGGTCGGGGCCGCTATTCCGCATTCTCAATTGGCCATTCGGTGACGTGGGAAAGCACCGTAGCTGCTGGCACAAAGTTCGAGTCAGTCTGTGTACACGGCAATGGGGATGACTTGCAGTGTTTCGACGTCGAAGCCACACCGACTCCACTGTACGAGCGTTCCGGTACGCGTGTGGCGATCACCCGCATCACGGAGGCTGCTCAGAAGGCTTTTGACTCCCCTCAAGCGATCAAGAATCGGCTAACAACGGAGTTCGCACTCCATCTGGAAAGATTCGATGACTTCGAGATCGTATTCCTTGGCACCAGCATTGACGCGGCCAGTGTTATCGAGTCGAGGGAAGTCCTAGACGTCGACCTACCCACTGGAATACAAGGGTCAGCGAAGCTGACTGTTATCGAATGGAAACTGACTAACGTCGAACGCCGACTCTACCTATGCGACGCTGCTGGAACAGTTCTAAATGAGACATATATGCGCCTTCAAGCACCAGGAATTCAACTGTCCGCATACCTCATGTGGGACGGGTTCCTTGAGAACGCGTTGATTCTGGAGTCCGAGGAGGCACATGATGATGACGATGCACCCGACGTAGATAGGGTCGTAAACGCGGGTCGCGCGAAACTACGCGAACACATTGCATTTTTGAACCGCCGCAGAGAAATCGCAACTGTCGAAAAATGGAAGGCCGAAGGAATATACCCCTACGCGGATACAGATGAGGCCAACACCACCGGAGTCGCCACTGCGACCAGAGAAGCCTTTGAGTACGTGGCACTGGCGGCCTCTCGATCCGTCGACGAAGCGAAGTCTAGAACAACCAAGAAGCTAGCACTTGCGTTACTCAAAGAGACGTTCGAGTCAGATCCCGAGCGGCTATTTCCGCTACTCCGCGAAGTTACCAACCTGCCAGCCTCGCGCATCGACGAACTGCAGGCCATTCTAGACCGATCTTCCCTCAGTAGCCTAATCCAAACCGGACATAGGGTCGGGTCTCGAATCGACTTTTTGAACGGCCTTGACGAGATATTGCACGAGCGTTCGACACGCTCGAGAATGCGTGAGCGAACTCAGCTGCACCGCCTACTTGCAAACGAGACATGGGTCTTCGGCGAAGAATGGGCAACCACGGGCGACGACGAGCGACTCAGCAAGGTTTTGGAGAAGTTCAAGAAGTTCATTCAAGATGATAACGAGCCTCCGGTCGAGATCGCCGACGAGCGGAAGGCCGGCAGTTCCGAGCCGCTCAGGGAGGATGGGCGAATAGCAATCCCCGACCTAGTTCTCGGACGAAAAATGCAGATCAGCGAGAATGAGTTCAAGTTCTTGGTAGTCGAGCTAAAGAGGCCCAACCACGACTTGACCGACGCTGACGTTGCCCAAATTCGGTCATATGCGGATGCAATCACAAATGATGAACGGCTTAACACGCCAGGTGTCGAATGGACATTTGTCCTTGTAGGAAACGACATGAAGCGAACAGTAGATCATGCCAGACAGCAGCCAATGTTTCCATTTGGCGTAATCCAGTTGAGCCCGTACCGAATCGAGGTGCGGCGCTGGTCGGAGCTGATTGCAGACGCAAACCACAGGATGCGATTTGTACAAGACTCACTCAACTACCAGTCGTCACACTTGGACGGAATGCAGTCACTTCGAAATACATATGCAACATATCTACCAAAGCAGGAGAATGAGCTAAGTTCCGAAGATGCAGTGGAAGAGAATTGATAGAACCATGAGCGTCGAAAGCGGTCCGATCGACACTCAAGCGTACTGATGCATCTAGGCACATTACAATTACCTACTACGAATGCCAGCTCCCTAAACTGCGTCGCAGTCGTAATCCGAGGTCTAGCTCAGATCAGATCTGATTCAGGAATAGTATCCAAGCATCGACAAGACTCGAACAGGGTCAATCTTTCCCTGGTGGAAGTTTAGCGATGTCAACTATGACTTCACTCAGAACGCGGAAGAAACTGCAACTATCGAGCACTTGATCAACGTCCGGGAATTCCGTCGACGATGTTGGGTGAGCGAATGAATTTCGATCTCTCATTATTTTGGCAAGTCGCCCCTCCGCCTCCTTGGTGCAGTCCCCATCAGAGCGAACCCCTAAGTGAGTTTTAAACCTTGCTTGCTTGCCCAGATCCGACCAAATTGAATTGATACCAACGCGTTTAAGAACATCGGCAAGCACCCGAGGGTTCATATTCGCCTCGGTTATTGCCAATACCTCCGACTTAATTTCTACTGAACCCTGGCCGTCAGATAATCCTGCTGCGAGTGCAATGAGAAAGCTCTCGGTCTCTTCTGGCCTGTATCCATATCTGGACGGGTTTTGCGCAACTGTAAGCGTGAGCGCGAACAGCTCATCTCGCAACTTCTTCGGGAGATCCATGTACCTTTCAGCAGTACCGCTTAGAAGATCCGACACCGAAACAACCAATTCGCGGACAAAATACTCGAAACGGCCGCAGATATACAGATGAAGAGCCCCGGCGAGCACGGGTAAATCCTGTCGGACGACCTGGGCGGTCTCGCCAAGTTTCTTTGCTTCATCCCAATGAGGGTCAGATTGATTACCCTCACCCACGTGACTGGCGGCGGAGGCGCCGAATGTGCGGAACTCCGAGATCAAGCGCAGAAGTCGCTCAGCGCGTCCGAGATCGTTAAGGAAATCATCGAGGGGAACATCCAGTTGGCTAGTCATCAAGCTTACGACCCGAGTTCAGGATATGAGACGCGAGCTCGACGCGATCTTTGATCGCATCGATGGTGTTCCCCCTACCAACCAGAATCTCATATTCATCCGGTTCGGCAAATGCCAGGGCCAACGCCTCCCGAATGCTCGCGGCCCGGTATTCTATATCCTCCATTTCATCTAACATCAAGGCAATCATCAATGCGTCATATAGCGGTCGGCTCAACCGGCTGGTCGTTGGAAGTCTGAAGGTATCGTCTCCGAACACAACTATGAGCCGACCTAGACAGTCGAGGAACGAGCGTTCGTAATCTCCCGCGCGCTCCTCAGATACATCTGAATTTGCACTCATGTAGCTGTCAAGTATTCGTCGAAGGGATCCCCGCTTTCCGGTGGCGATCGCATCTCTCAGTGCGAACACGCGCAGCACAAGCTCCGCATCGGCCAGACTGGCATACAGGGGGTTATCCAGCAACTCCTGTGGCGGTTCGCGATCCTCGTTAGGGGTCCTGGATGGAATCCCCCATGTCGCACTGAATGCATCCGATCGCGACAGCCGAATCAACAAGTCGTTTAGAGATCCTGGATACAGGGCATTACGCAATTCCTGAGGATTCAGCTTAATACCGCCAGTATTCAACCGGTCGAACAATACACGCCTGACGTCTAGGCCGTCCTCATCGGACCGTTGCGTCTCAGCGAGTAGTACAACCGCGGGAAGGCTTCTGCGAAGCAGGCCATTCTTCAAAACGGTGGGAAGATCTCGAAATCTCTTACGATTGAGCTCAGGCCAGTACTCAAGACCACTGAGCGCGAAATCATTTGCCATAAACGAACTGATTGCGTCTAGTCTCTGCCGGCCATCGATAACCTCATATGAGTTGTAGTCACGCTCGTAAAGGTAGATCGGCGGCACAGGAATATTCAACAGAAACGACTCGATTAGAAGCGACTTCTTCTTGTTTGGCCAGCGTAACCGCCGCTGGTAAGCAGGCGATATATCGATAGATTCCCTACCCGGCTCAAGCGCGTGTCGCAAATAGTCGAGTTGATAGTCTTTGGTCTCCCGGACAACCCGAAGCTGGCTCCGCGCATATTTTTCGGCGGGGTCGTCTTTGTCTGCATCCTGTTCGACTCCCCCACTGGAGGGTGAGTCTTCTTCGAACCAACGTTCAACTTCGTCTTCGCTGACACGATCGGCGCTGTCTGTCACGTGGGCAGTATAAGGGCTCGCTGTGCACGGGGTTTGTCTTGCTCGGCCCCAGGGGACGCATTCGATTGCGCACGCCGGCATCAACGACGGTTACACACTAAATCTGGACGTTGTAGGCAATCGCTCGCAGTCGTCAGGGTCGCAGTTCCGACGGGCACGCGTGGCAGGATGCAGGAGACGCGAAGCGCACCGAACTGTGCGATCGAGCCGACCCCGAAGCCCTGTTCGAACGGAGTACAGCACCCGATGTTCCCCGGCGCCACGTCCAACGCTCGCACGCTGCGGCAGACCTTCGACATCCCGGTCTCACACGGCACCAACGACTACGTGCTGCGCCTGTCGGACTCGGTCGCAGAGGATCAGCTGGCCGCGACCGTCGACTCCTATGTCGTCACACCCGCCATCGCTGAAGCCTTCGACCAGGCCCTGTCAGTGGTCGAGGAGTCGCTGCGCACCGGCGAGAACAAGGCCGCCTACCTCAACGGCTCGTTCGGTTCCGGTAAGTCGCACTTCATGGCCGTGCTGCACGGCATCCTCGGGCACTCCCCCAAGGCACTCTCCGTTCCCGAGCTGCAGCCGATCGTCGCGAAGCACCCCAAGATCGCCGACGCGAAGCTCCTGCGGCTCGCCTTCCACTTCCTCGACTCCGCCAGCATCGAATCTGCACTGTTCGAGCAGTACCTCCGCCAGATCGACACCCTGCACCCCGACACCCTGCCCCCCGTGCTTCACTCCGCGGGTGGCCTATTCACCGACGCCGACAACCGGCGAGCCGAAGTCGGCGACGACAAGTTCTTCACCACCCTCAACTCCACCGGCGGGTCCGCAGCATCCACCGGCACCGTCAACTGGGCGGCCCTCGGCTCATCCGCCGGAACCTGGACCGCCGACACCTACGCTGCGGCTGCCGCCCCCGACGCCGACCCTGCCGAGCGGTCCCGGCTGCAGCAGGCGCTGATGGCGTCCTACTTCACCAGCTACTCCCGCAACACCGACTGGCTGTCCCTCGAAGACGGGCTCGCCGTCATCGCCGACCACGCCATATCCCTCGGCTACCAGGGCGTCGTCCTCATGCTCGATGAGCTCGTGCTGTGGCTGACGTTCCTCATCACCGAACGCGACAAGTTCAACGCCGAAGTCCAGAAGATCACCAAACTCGTCGAGACGAGCCGCGGCCGCCTCGCCGTCCCCATCACCTCGTTCATCGCCCGCCAGCACGACCTCTCCCGCTGGGTTGCCGGCGGCGCCGAATCCGGCGCCACCCAGCAGGCCGTCGAGCAGGCGTTCGCGCACCAGGCCGGCCGGTTCGGCGACGTCAAACTCGGCGACGAAAATCTGCCGTTCATCGCGAAGAAGCGGCTGCTGGAGCCCGTCGACGACGAAGCGCAGGCTGCGCTCGACGCCGCCTTCGCCCGCCTCGACCGCAACCCCGGCGTGTGGGACGTCCTCCTCGACGGCGTCAACACCGACGACCAGCACCGCGGCTCCGACGCCGATGCCTTCAAACTCACCTACCCGTTCTCCCCCGCCTTGATCGCGACTTTGCGGGCCCTGTCCGGGCAGATGCAGCGCGAACGCACCGCGCTCAAGGTGATGCAGCAGATGCTGCAGGACAGCGCCGATCGCCTCACCATCGACCACGTCATCCCCGTCGGCGAAGCGTTCGACTACATCATCGACAGCGCCAACTCCACCCCCATCAACGACGCCGCCGCCCAAACCTTCAAGACCGCCCGCACCCTGTGGACCGAGAAGCTGCGCCCGTTCCTTTTCCGCAACGCCGGTGTCGACGAGGCCACCCCCGACGCCGACGTACCGCCCGGCCTGCGCGCCGACATCCGCATCGCCAAGACCCTGCTGATGTCCGCGGTCGCGCCGAACGTGCCCGCGCTCAAGCAGATCGACGCCAGCCGGCTCGCCTCCCTCAACCACGGCAGCGTCGTCTCCCTCATCCCCGGAGACCAGGTCGGGCAGATCACCAACAAGGTCAAGCAGTGGGCCGCGGAAATCCCGGAGGTCTCCGTCACCTCCGACGCGAACCCGATCATCTCCGTCACCCTCGAATCCGTCGACTACGAACGGATCATCACCCGCGCCCAGGGCGAAGACACCGACGGACGCCGCCGCGAACTCATGCGGACCCTGCTCGGTGAGCACTTCAACGTCGTCGGCGCCGAACGCACCCTCGACGACGCCATGCTGCGCACCGTCATCTGGCGCGGCACCGAACGCCCCATCGAGGTGGTGTTCGGCAACGTCCGCGACCGCGGCTACCTCTCCGACGACCGCTTCCGACCCGCCACCCAGGGTGCGCTGCGGCTCATCGTCGACCTGCCCTTCGACGACCCCGGCCACACCATCGCCGAAGACCACGACCGCATCGAAGAGCTGCTCCGCACCGGGCAGGACCGGTTCACCATCGCGTGGCTTCCGAACTTCTTCCCCGACAAAGTCGTCCGCCAGCTCGGCCGCCTCGTCGTGCTGAACTACGTACTCACCGGCGACCGCTGGGCCACCTACGCCAACGAACTCTCCGAAGGCGACCGCATCGCCGCCCGCACCATCCTCGAACAGCAGCAGTCACAGGTCCGCGGCCAACTCGGCAACGCCATCCAGGTCGCGTACGGCACCGCCAGCGGCGCCAAGTTCGCCGAGAGCCAGCCGCCGCTACGGTCCCTGCACGCCGGCTTCGTCGCACAGCCGCCCATCGGCAACACCCTCGGCGAAGCCGTCGACCGCCTCATCCGCGACGCCTTCGACGCGCTGTACCCCGACCACCCCGACTTCACCCCCGCCGACAAGCTCATCACCCGGCGCGACCTCAACACCGTCCTCACCCGGCTGCGCGAAGCGCAGTCGCAGTCCGACGGACGAATCGCGCTCGACGGCGGCACCCGCGGTGACCGTGACACCGCGCGCCGCGTCGTCGAACCGCTCGGCCTGGCGAAAGTCAACGAGACCCACCTGATCTTCGGGCCCGAACAGTTCACGGCCTGGCAGACCCGCATCACGCAGGAACTCGCTCGCCTCGCGATCGACGAGCAAGGCGACGTCGACATCGACGTGCTCCGCACCGCCATCAACGCCAGCGGCCCCAAGCGCGGACTCACCCCCGACATCGTCGACCTCATTGCCGCCGCCTGGGCAGCGCAGACGAAGCGGTCCTGGTTCCTGCACTCCTCGCCCACCCCCGAGGCGATGATCGGCGACATCCGGCGTGGAACCACCCTGCGCCTCGAGGAGCTGCCCGACCGTCAGACGTGGTCGGACGCCGTCCGACGCTGGCAGTCTTGGACCGGGCAGAACGTCAACGACTACCTCACCGCCGCCAACCTCGCGACCTTCGCCGAGCAGGTGCGCGAGTACGCCCGCTCCACCTTCACCGGTCGCGGTCAGTTCGTGAACGCCCTCGGTCAGGCGTACAGCTACTTCGGGCTCGATGCCGACCAGGGCCGCTACGCGCTCGCCACGGACCTGCTGGATCTGTTCGAGACGAGGCTCGCCCGCGCAACGAATCTCGAGCTGGTGGCCGCCGTCGCGGGAGCCACCCTGCGGGGCACCGATACCGAAGCAAGCAAGTCGCTCTCGTCCGCAGATCAGGTGGAGCGGGTTCTCCTCCGCTACCCGCCGACGCGGTGGGATGTACTCAAGAACGGCGCTGCGGCCGGTGACGATCGCGCGGCGCAGGCGAAGGCGATCCTCACAGATCTCCAGAGGGCGGTGCTGGCGCAGGAACTCACCCAGTCGCTCGAGAGTGCCTTCGCCACCGCGGACCGCGCCCGGGACGCATGGCTCGAAGCGCTGGTCGAAATCAAGCCACCGGTCGTCACCCCGCCGCTGCCGCCGAAGCCGGATCCCGACGTGGTGGTGCTGCCGCCGCCCGCGCCGACCACGCCGCAGACCTTCACCGTGCGCGGTGCCAATGCACGGTCGGTCGTCGAGCAGCAGTTGCAGGAGCTCATCGCCACCTACCCAGACGACGAGTTCACCGTCACGATCACCCGGAAGCAGTCGTGACCACAGCGACCAGCCTTCCCGAGGCCGACCTCCCCGGAATCCGAACCCTCATCGGGCAACTCCGGGTCAAGGGCCACCGACACGGCGTCCTCGCGGTCGCCGCGGTGCCGACATGGTCCGGGCCCGACTCGTTCGACCTCGACGGCTCGACCGTCCGGATCCGTACCGCGTCCAGCGTGCTTGCGATCCGCGATGCCCTCACCGAACGGTCGAACTTCGACTGGGTGGTCGTGCTCACCGACCGTGATGCGAGCGAGCTGCCCGTCGGGGTCCTCGAGCACCTGACCGTCGGGCGGCTGTCGAACCTCGACCCGTGGCCGGCGCTGCGTGACCTGTTCAAGGCGAACCGGCAGGAGTTCAACCTGCTGTCGCTGGAGAACAACGCGGCACGCTCCGCGCTGCGATCCCTCGACGACACCGTGCCGCCCGCGCCCGGCGGCGTCCTCACCTCCGACCACCTGTTCGGTGCGCTGGCCGGCCGCAACTTCGGTCTGACCCCGGACAAGTTCACCCCGCACCAGGTCGCGCTGTGGTCCACGGACACCGAGCGCACCACCCAGTTCACCGCGTGGCAGTCCCGCACCGACGCGTCCCTCGTCGAACAGTTCTACACCTGGCTCGAACGCAAACTCGGTCCGCTCGGCCGGACCACCGCGCTGGTCCTTCGGTCCAGCGGACCCGAACAGCTGGTGCCGCTCGGCCTCGTCGCGGCGTTGATCGACGACTCGGCCTCCTCCGCTGCGATCGTCCCCGCCGCCTCCAATGTCACCGGCAAGGTGAGCACCCTCCTCGAGGTCGAACTCGGACGGCACACCGTCACCGAAGCCGAGATCAAGGTGTGGGGCAACACCGCCACCCTCGCCGTCGCCGGCAGCGACGTCCCCGACGCCACGCTCCGCCGTGCCGAAGACCTCGTCACCAAGCTGCAGGCCACCGCGCTCGTCGGCCGATCGGACGTGCTGCCGTCCGCCCTCGCACCCCGCATCGCACGGTTCGCCGCCGCGCTGGACGCGGCCGACCGCACCCCGGACGACACCGCGATCACCGCCGTCGAGAACGCGTGGGCCGACGTCACCGCGCACCGCCTGGCACGCGTCGACGGTGCCGACGCCTCACGCGACGTCCGCGTCGCAGCCGCCGCACTTCGCCTGTTGCGGTGGACGCGCCGCACCGACACCGCACCCACCACGCTCGCGGGGTGGCTCAGCTCCTACCGCGCGGACCTGTCGTGGGTGGACGGCGCCGTCGACGAGGCATTCATCGGTGCCGACAACGCGGTCCTCGCGAGCACGGCCCACCGCATCGTCACCGCCGTCCGCGGCCGCCGCTCGGCACACGATCGTGCGTTCGCGGCGTTGCTCGCCACCTCCGGCACCTACCGCACGATGGGAGCGGACGCCCCCACCTACGTCGAGGACCTCCTTGACCGCGTGGTCAAGCCGCTCACCGTCCGGTCGCAGGGTTCCATGCAGGACGCCCGCCCGTCGCCGGTGCTGCTCATCGTCGCCGATGGCATGAGCGGTTCCGCGGCCAACGAGGTGGTCGCGGACGCGGTGCGCCGCAACCGGCCGCAGTGGCAGGCGTACATCCCCCGCGACACCGAGCCGGTCACCGTCGTCATGGCGGCACTGCCCACCCTCACCGAGTTCTCCCGCTGCTCGCTGCTGTCCGGTGTCCTCGATCGCGGCGGGCAGGCGCAGGAGCGGGACGGATTCTCGGCGTGGCTCGCCGGTCAGGGCATGCGTGGGCAGGGGCCGGTACTGTTTCACAAGGCCGACCTCGAAACGGTGTCCCGCGGCAGCGCACTCGCCGTGGACGTCCGCGCCGCCATCGACGACACCGATCACCGTCCCGTCGTCGCGTGCGTCCTCAACGACATCGACGACGCCCTCGACCGGTCCGACCCGATCGGAACCGTGTGGACCATCGACCGCTTCAAACGGCTCGACGCGCTGATGTCCGCGGCCGCGGCGGTGGGCAGGACCGTCGTCCTGGTCTCCGATCACGGGCACGTCGTCGAACGCCGCGAGCAGCCCAGTGTGCAGCGCGGTGAACAGGTTTCGGCCCGCTATCGCCTTGCCGCCGGTGTCGACCCGGCGACGCTGCCGGCCGACGAGGTGTTCGTCGAAGGGCCGCGTGTCCTCACCGACGACCATCGTGCCGTCCTCGCCGTCGACGAACAGCTGCGCTACACGGGCCTCAAGGCCGGCTACCACGGCGGCGGCGCGCTCGCCGAGGTCGCGATCCCAGTGACGATCCTCGTCAATGGCGCGGCCCCGTCCCACCTCGGGCTGATCGAGGCTCCCGCACCGCAACCGGTGTGGTGGGACCCGACCCGCACCACCACACCCACACCCACGGTCGTCACGACACCGACGAAGCCCCCGCGGAAGCCGACGACCAAGACTCCCTCTCAGGAGGAGTCGCTGTTCGACTTCGGCGGCACCTCCACGACACCGTCGACGACGACCACGCCGGTGGGCGGCCGCGACCGGGTCGCGGAGCTCCTGGCCACCGACCTGTTCGCACAGCAGTACAAGACGTACGGCCGCAAGATGAGCCGCGACGCCATCGCCGCCCTGCTCCGCGAAACCGTCGACGGTGGTGGCGTGCTGCCGCTCGCCCGGGCCGCGCAGATCCTGGACGTCAAGACGTTCCGCGCGGGCCCGGCCGTTCAGGTGCTCGCCCAGGTGCTCGGCATCGACGGCGTCGTCGTCCTCTCTGTGGCCGGCAGCGACCTCGAGCTCGAATCCGCCGCACTGTTCGAACAGTTCGGAGTCGCCTGATGAGCACGCTGTCGCCCGTCCGCCGCCGCGAGCTGTTGCAGTCGTTGCGGCAGGGCACCGTCCCCGACGGCAACCTCGACGCCCTCGCCGTCGGCATCGACCGCTTCGCGGCGACTGTCGACGCCGACCTCGACGCCGTGGCCGCCGGTGGGCGCGCCTTCAAGGCCGTTCGCGGCGAGTACGGATCCGGTAAGACGTTCTTCTCCCGATGGGTCGAGCAGCGGGCGATGCGCCGCGGCCTCGCCGTCGCCGAGGTGCAGATCAGTGAGCTCGAAACCCCGCTGCACAAGCTTGAAACCGTGTATCGCCGCACCATCGAGGAGCTGCGCACGTCCGCGTTCGCGAAGAGCGCGTTCCGCCCGGTGATCGACGCGTGGCTGTACGGCATCGAGGAGGACGCCGCCACCGCCGCGGGCGTCGACGAAGCCACCTCCGAGCAGGTGCTGGAGCTGCTCGAGCAGCGACTCAAGTCGGTCGCCACCGCGGCACCGACGTACCCGATGGTGCTGCGCGCCTACCGCTCGGCGCTGGAAAGAGAGGACGCCGCCACCGCCGACGCGCTTATCGCCTGGCTGGGCGGCCAACCGCATGTCGGCGCCGCCGCGAAGCGCGCTGCCGGGGTGAGGCAGGACGTCGACCACTTCGCCGCGATGGGGTTCCTACAGGGGCTGCTCGCCGTCCTCAAGGGTTCCCGGCACCCCGGTCTCGTCCTCGTCATCGACGAGGTGGAGACGCTGCAGCGGATGCGCAGCGACAGCCGCGCCAAGGCCCTGAACGCGTTGCGGCAGTGGATCGACGAGCTGGACTCCGGCCGCTACCCCGGCCTGTACCTGCTGATCACCGGCACCCCGGCATTCTTCGACGGCCGCCTCGGGGTGCAGTCCCTGCCGCCACTCGCGCAGCGGCTGCACACCGACTTCGGCACCGACGCCCGCTTCGACAACCCCCGCGCCCCGCAGATCCGGCTCACCGGATTCGACCTGGACCGGCTCGTCGAGGTCGGTGTCCGGGTGCGTGACATCTACGCCGACGGCTCCTCCGCGCCGGACCGGGTGCGGTTGATGGTCGACGACGCCTACCTCCGCGACCTCGCGTCCGCGGTGGCCGGTGCGCTGGGCGGCAAGGTCGGTGTCTCGCCGCGCATCTTCCTCAAGAAGCTCGTCGCGGACGTCCTCGACCGCGTCGACCAGTTCCCGGATTTCGATCCGCGCCAGCACTATTCGCTGACGATCGCGGACACGGAGAAGGCGGAGATCACGCGGGCCGCCACCGCCGACGAGGTGGAATTGTGACGGGGTCGTCGAACTGATGGCGGGCTTCGACCTGCTCGACCCGGTGCTGCAGCACCACATCGTCAACTCCCTCGGCTGGCCCGGACTGCGGCCGCTGCAGGACGAGTCCATCGCACCCATCACGGCCGGGTCGGACGCGATCCTGCTGGCACCCACCGCCGGCGGCAAGACCGAGGCCGCGATGTTCCCGATCCTCACCCGCATGCAACGCGAACGGTGGCACGGCATCTCCGTGCTGTACCTGTGCCCGCTGAAAGCACTGCTGAACAACCTGCAACCGCGGATCGACGAGTACGCCGCGTGGATGGGCCGCGGCGCCATGACGTGGCACGGCGACGTCAGTCAGTCCGTCCGCGACCGCATCAAGCGGGACCGCCCCGACGTCCTGCTCACAACACCCGAATCGCTCGAGTCGATGCTGGTGTCCGAGAGTGTCGACGCCGCCACCGTGCTCGGTGGTGTGCAGGCCGTCGTCGTCGACGAGGTGCACGCGTTCGCCGGCGACGACCGCGGCTGGCACCTGCTCGCCGTCCTCGCCCGGCTCGAATCACTACTTGGTCGCCGGCTGCAGCGGATCGGGATGTCCGCCACCGTCGGCAACCCGGACGAACTGCTCGGCTGGCTGCAGGGTGGGCAACCCGCCGCCGGTCGGGTCATCGCCCCCGCTGTCCCCGGAAGCGCGGTGGTTCCGGAGATCACCGTCGACTCTGTGGGCAGCGTCGAGAACGCCACCAAGGTCATCGCCGCGCTGCACGCCGGCGAGAAGCGGCTCGTGTTCGTCGACTCCCGCCGTCTCGCCGAGGAACTCGGCACCCTGCTCCGCGGTCGCGGCATCACCACGTTCGTGTCGCACTCGTCGCTGTCCGCGGCCGAACGGCGCGAATCGGAGCAGGCGTTCGCCGAAGCCCGCGACTGCGTCATCGTCGCCACCTCCACCCTCGAACTCGGCATCGACGTCGGTGACCTCGACCGCGTCATCCAGATCAACGCGCCGCGCACGGTGTCGTCGTTCCTGCAGCGCCTCGGCCGCACCGGCCGGCGTCCCGGGACCACCCGAAACTGCCTGTTCCTCGGCATCACCGACGACGCGGTACTCAGCACCCTCGGGATGCTGCAGTGCTGGTCCACCGGCTGGGTTGAGCCGGTCGTCGCGACGCCCGAGCCGCGGCACATCGCCGCGCAGCAGATCCTCGCTTCGGCGCTGCAGACTCGCCGGGTGCCACTCACCGGCTGGCAGGAGACGTGGGGTCCGCTGCCGCTCTTCGGACCGGATAGTCAGGAGATCTTCGACTACCTCCTGGAAGAGGGTTTCCTCGAACACGATTCGGGGTCCGCGTTCATCGGACCCGAGTCGGAGAAGCACTTCGGGCGCCGCCACTTCATGGATCTGCTCGCCGTGTTCACCGCGGCCCCGGAGTTCAGGGTGTTCGCCGGGCGACAGGAGATCGGTTCTGTCGAGACGAGCGTGCTCACCGACGACATCGAAGGGCCGCGGGTCCTGCTACTCGGCGGCCGCTCCTGGAAGGTCACCCACATCGACTGGAAGCGTCGTCAGGTGTTCGTCGAGAACACCGACCTGCAGGGCCGCGCGAAGTGGATGTCGCTTCCCGACGGCGCGTCGTTCGAGATCACCCGCGGCGTGCGTGAGGTTCTGCTCGGAGCCCAGCCCGCAGGCGTGACCCTCACCCGCCGGGCCGTCGCGACACTCGACGACGTGCGACTGCAGCGCGCCGATCATGTCACCGAGGGCGCTTTCGTCATCTCCCGCGACGGGCGGGATGACTGGCGCTGGTGGACGTGGGCAGGAGCGAAAGCCAACCGAACCCTCGCCGCATGGGCGTCGGATCTCGTTCCGGCGCGTCAGCGCGTTGGTGCGGAATCACTTCGTCTGCACAGCGATCTGTCGGTCGAGGAAATTCGACATGGCTTGGCGGCGCTGCGAACACACACCGGCGACCAGCCGCACCCCCTCGTCGACAGGAACGCCCTCAAGGGACTGAAGTTCGCCGCGGCACTCCCGGAGTCGCTGGCCCGCCGTACGCTAGCCGCACGAACTGTCGATGTCCGGGCCGCCGCGGCCGTCCTTCGCGAGAAGGCCCGAATCTCCGGTCACAACGAGTAGTGCGTCGCGCCTGATTGCGAGCGCTGAAACTCCGGCATCGTCGTGGGGGACTATCCATCCAGTACACGGTGCTCGTCGCCGACCAGGCAGACCAGGTCGCTGTCACCGATGGAGGAACGGCATGAACGACCCGGATGCTATCGGGGGCAGCTCCCACACGAGAATTGCGCTCTCGGTGGTGATGGCGAACAGATCGCGACGGACACACCGTTAGTGCTTGGCGATGTCGGCGCGGCTCCCCGTCACCCTCGTCGACAGCCACGATCCACTCAGTCGAGGAAATCAAGGTGCGCCCACAGCACACCGGCCGCACCTTCTTCCTCGCGGAGCCACTTCATCGTCTTCGACTCGATCTGCCGGATCCGCTCCCGGGTGACCCCGAAGATGCGACCGATCTCGTCCAACGTCGCCGACTCGCCGGTCATTGTCCCGGCAGGCAGTCCACGCCACGACCCCTCACTATCACCGACGTACCCGTGCCGAAGCGCCAGCACGGCCGCCTCCCTGTCGGAGAGGGTGTCGAAGGCCTCCTCAATGTGCGTGCGAAGTTGACCGCGGTACGCCGCTTCGAATGGGTCGACGATCTCGACCGCATCGGCCGCCAGCATGTCGTCCGATTCGAGCGCAGTGATGCGGTCGAGGCTGACAACCGGCTGCGACGACACGTCCAGCATCCGGATCTTGTCTACCCCGACATCCATCGCCGCAGCCATCTCCGCGTCGGGCGCCTCCCGCCCCTCCCTGAGAAACCACTCGCGACGAAGCCTCCACAGCTTGTCGACGTCCTCCACGACGTGGACCGGCAACCGCACACTCCGCGCGAGGTCTGCGATGCTCCGCGTGATCGACTGCCTGATCCACCACGTCGCGTACGTCGAGAACTTCGTGCCCTGCATGTAGTCGAATTTCTCCACCGCACGGATCAGCCCGAGATTGCCCTCCTGAATCAGTTCCAATAGATCCAACCCGCGATGCTCGTACGCGCGGGCCGTGTGCACGACAAGCCGAAGATTCGCCTCGATCATGTGGTTTCGGGCGCGGGCGCCGTCACGAGCCAGCCACCGCAGATCGCCGGCCTCACGTTTGGGAATCACTGCAACCCGGTCCTCGGCTGCCCTCAGAAGTTCGCTCGCGTACAGGCCCACCTCGATGCGCTGCGCCAGATCCACTTCCTGCTCCGCCGTCAGCAGATCGACCCGTCCGGCGCGTTCCAGGTACCACCCGATACCGTCCTGCCCGCTACCAATACCCCCGCTGCTGCGTTGACTGTCCTTGGACTGAACCGTGATCCCGGCGCGGGGCGGCCTCGACGTGCGCGCACGAACATCACGGACAGCGATCCCGAGATTAGCGAACGACTCGATCAGCCCATCGACAGCATGCGCACCCATCGGGAACCGAACGCCACCCGGGCCATCGCACCGACCGGTCTCACAGTCGAGTCGTTCACTGTCGCCGCGGGCGAGCACGTGGACGCACCCCGGCCGTGCCGTCGACCCGCGAAACACCCAGAGCAGATCGATTGACTGCAGCGGCGCCCGGCGTGGATCTCTGCTGTACTTGAAAACTGTTTGAGGAGGGAGGTTCTCACGCGTCACCCACACGTGACCGTCGTGCACGATCAGCTGGCCGTCAGTGCCCTCGTACCGGTGGAACACGATCGCCACTATCGGAGTACGTCGCCCTTGGACGACCGCGCCAGCACCCGCTCGACGATCCGATCCACGAGCCGCGACGCCGTCTTCCACCGCATCGCGGCGCCGTCGTGGTTCATGCCCTGCTCGGCGACGATGTCCTTGAGCTGGTCGACGGTGAGGGTGCCCAACCGCGCCCGCAGGCCGGCCTCCCCCGACACCTCGAACACCGCGAACGGATCCAGGAGCCCCTTCGACCGCTTGGACCGCGACGCCGGCTTCGGAGCCGCCCGAACGGCCGCGGGGGCCGAAGCCGTCGACGGACCCGAGCCCAGCGCGTCGGCAAGCGCCTTCGCGAACCGCGGCGTCCGTGCCGCCTCCGCCGCGATCGCGTGCACGAGCCGCGACAGCGCCTCTCCCGCAGCCGGATTCGCGGTGACCAGTGCGACCAGCGACGTCTCGGCCTCGGTTACCGCCCGCCGCCGGCGCAGCGTCTCCGCGTTCAGCCCGCCGCCCTGCCCGTTCACACCCATGCCAACCGCACCTTCGTCGTCGCGATGAAATCCTGTGCCAGATCACGCAGCGCGGTGAACTGGCCGTCGTTGCCGTACTTCTTCCGCAGCGTGCCGAAGTCCGCGAATTCGGCGGCCGCGGCGATCTGGTTCGCCTCCGGGATCAGCGACGGGAACACCATCGAGATCTGCTTGTTCCGGTTCAGGTCGTCGACGGTGGTGCGGTGCACCGCGGACGCCTTGCGATACTTGGTCACCACCACCCCCAGCTCGACGATGCTGGTTCCCCACTCCTCGGCGAACTGCCGGATCCTCTCCTGCACGGGGCCGATCCCGTACGTGGACATCACGTCCGGGATCGTCGGGATGATGTACGCATCCGCGAGCCGCAGCCCGTTGAGCGTCATCGCGCCCAGGTTCGGTGGGCAGTCGATGAGGACGTAGTCGTAGTCGGCGAGCACCGGTTTCAACGCCCTCGTCAGCACCTCGGTGTGGCCGTGCGTGATGTCGGTGACCCGGTCCTGCAGCGCGATCAACCGCAGGGAAGACGGCAGCAGATCCACCGATGTGACGGACGACAGCGGCGACACCTGCCGCTGGATCAGCGTCGACACGTCCACTGGCCCGGGACGGTCGCCCAGCGCATCCTCGAACAGCGCCGCGAGTGTCCGGCCGGCCGCGTCGAGCTCACCCCACCGCTGCTCGCCGATCATCATGATCGTCAGGTTCGTCTGCGGGTCCAGGTCGATGAGCAGCACACGCTGCCCGAACTCCCCCGACAGCGTCTCGGCGAGCGCCGCGGTGGTCGTTGTCTTCCCCACCCCACCCTTGAGGTTGATGGTCGCCACGACGTGGGTCACGCAAATCCCCCTGTTCTTTCGCTTTCGACTGCGGGCATCACAATGGCAGACAAGTCCGACAGGACCGCCGCAACGTCAGCGGATTCGAGGCGTGCCAGCGCGGTCGCTTCGCGCGCCCGGACCTCCGCTTCGCTGACGCGCAGCATCTCGGCCGTCCGCGGGATCGAAACGGGGCTGCCGCCTCCGATCCCGAAGAGATGGAGCACGACCCGAACCTCGTCCGGGTCGAGCACCGCCAGGCACGACAGCAGCAGGTCGGTGACCGCGATGTCGTCATGGGCCGCGGCCACGGTCAACAGTGCGCGAGTAGTACTCCCGGTACGCGGAGCCGCCCTCTCGACAATCGGAGCCGGGGGTTCGAGCACCGGCGCCCGCTCGTCGGCCCGTGATGCCCGCGAAAGCCAGTCTGCGAGCAGGCCTGGTGCCTCGTCGGCGTCGACGGTGACGAGGTCCGACGCGATCTCGGTGAGCTGCTCGAGGAACGTGCCGTGCGCGCCGCGGTCCGGGTCCTCGCTGCTGTCGCCGATGTAGAGCACCAGGAACGACCCGTGCCGCCCGTCCCCCTTGGGACGAATGATCCGGCCCATCCGCTGAATCATCTGCCTGCGGGTCCGACTGCTGGCCAGGATGATTCCCACGTCGGCCTCGGGAACGTCGACACCCTCGTCCAGTACCCGCGGTGCCGCGAGCGTGGTCATGGTGCCCTGCTTGAACAGGTCCAGGAGTTGAGCGCGGTCGCCGGTGGACAGGTCGCTCGTGTAGGGAGCCGCGATGACCCCCTGCTCGAGCAGCGCCTCGGCCGCCATCCTGGCCGACTCCTTGGTCTCGGAGAACACGATGCTGCGGCCGCCGGTGGCGAGGACGCCGCCAATCTTCCGGAGTGTGTCGAGCTTGCCTTGGCTCTCGGCGAGGACCGCGCGACGCCGCGAGAACGCCTTCAGATAGCGGCGCGCCGACCACGTGGCTCGGTCGCCGCCGCCCTCACTGAGCATCATCACGTCACGCATGAATTCGCCGAACGGCTCCTCGCGGCACCCGTGCTTGCGGGTCAGTGCGAGTCGTTCCTTGGTTACGGTCTCGTCCAGGTCGTTGTACTCGGCCTGCTCCTCCGGGGTGAACGGCACCGACACCAGCATCACCCGCACCGGCGCGAGGATCCCGTCCGCGTGCCCGCGCGGGTAGTCGCAGCCGGGAATGAGCGTCTCGAAGTACGGCAGCAGGTGCTCGTGCACCCCGTTGTCGTTGCGTTCGAATGTCGCGGTCAGCCCGAGCCGTTCGTCGAAGTCGCCGGTGAGCAACCGCGAGAACGACGACGCGCCGTAGCGATGCACCTCGTCGGCGACGAGCAGCGCGGGCCCGTCGGGCATCGGCGCGCCCCGCCCGATCGCGGACTGCACAGTGCTGACGAGGATGTCGACGCCCGCGAAGGTGTCGGTGGTGCCGGCGCCGCGACGGCCGACCCGTGCGTGCGGTACCGCCGTCCTGAGAGCCAGATACCACTGTTCGAGCAACACCACCCCGGGTACCACCACGAGGACGGTCCGTCCCCGCGCGACCGCGTCGGCTGCCGCGGTGATGCCGACGGCGGTCTTACCGGTCCCGGTGACGGCCTCCACCACACCGCGCCGGCCGACGGCGATCCAGCTCTCGAACGCGTCCCGTTGCCATGCTCGCAGTTCGAAGCCGCCAGTGGTCACCGCCGCACCCATGTGACGGTCCCTGCGCCGATCTCCTTGCGCAGCACCCGCTCCCGCTCGAGCTCGTCGAGAATCGACGTGCACTCGGATTCCGGGAGCCGGGTGATCTGCGCGGCGCGCGCGAGGGTGACGGGAGCACCCCATGACGCGGCGAACAGCAGCTTCTTCGCTGTCTCCCGCTGCGCCGCCGGGAGACCCGACGTCTCCGAGGTTGCCCGCCCCTCGTCATCGACGGGCCGGCTCGGCGTCGCCGCGGCTCCAGGCAGTGCGTACTTGCCGTCTGCGCGCACGACGAGTCCGTCGGCGACCAGTTGGTCCAACCGGGGCCCGAACTTGAGGGTGTCGCTGCCGAGTGCCCGCCACAGCACGTCGAAGGTCGCCGGACCACGCTGCAAGCGCTCCAGCACCTTCCACTCGACCGAGCCGCGAGCGGGCTCCTGCGATACCGGATCCGACTCCGTCTGCGTCTGCCGAGCTGTCGGTGCGGGCACGTCCTGCGGGAGGTGGAACCGCCCTCCTATCCGCACCAGGGCACCGGTCTCGCTCAGGATTTCCACGGCCTCGCGGACCTGCTCGATGTCGACCGGGAGGCGCCGTTCGAGCTCGTCGAGGGTGACCGGCCCACGCTTGGCCTCGGACATGACCATCTGCTGCATCAGTCGGGGTGCGATGACCGGACGATCCTCCGCCGACCTTCTCGCCCGGGCGTCACCCCTGTCGTCATCGTCAGTGACCACTGGCACCCTTCCGGTACCGGAGTCGTCCGGCCATGCGGGAACGGAGGCGACCAGCTCGTACCGAGTACCCCGCTTGGTGCCGACCTGAACCATCAGTCCGTCGTCGATGAGGCCCTTGATCGCGGTGCGCACGGCGCCGCGGTCGACACCCCAGGCATCGGCCAAGCCACTGGTCGTCACCGAGCCGTCCGCGGCCGCCTCCAGTACCCGTGACACGAGATCCTCGTCGCTGCGCGGGATTGCGCTGCGCGGCATGATCTCCCACGCCGGGCCCGGCCCGGCCTCGCATGTGCCCGCGGCTTCGGTCACATCCGCCGCGTCGGCGGTCAGGACACGCGACGTGGGCGGATCCCCGGGTTCCTCTCCCGAGGTTCCCGCCCCGACTGGGGGCACCGGCACCTGTTCGGGATTGACAACCTCCCAGGCCGACCCGGCCATGCCGGTGGCCGCCGTCGTGGGCCTGTCATCGCCGACGGAATCGGCGGGCAGTACGGGGGTGTCGACTGGCACCGCCTCGACCAACGACAACTGTGCGGCAGCACCGGGCTCGTCGAACAGTGCCACGGGTTCGCCGGCCGCCAGAACATTCGGCCACGTCGAGCCCACGTCGGTACGCGACGAATCGAGAAGCTCGGTGGGCCCCTCACTTGCCAGTGCCTCCCCGGCCAGATCGGGAGCAGTCGCGGGGAGCCGCTCCGGAGCCATCGTGACGCCGCCGAGCGCACCGTCGTCCCAAACCTCGACATCGGTGCCGCCATCCCGAACCGCCATCCCTCCACCGAGGAGGACCCCGCCAGCTTTCTCGTCCTCGGGTTCGGGGGTGGCTGAAGCCTCGCTCACCGGACCCACGGCCGCCACGGGTTCCCCGGCAATCACCGCAGGTTCGGCGGATTCCGCGTGATCGGACTCGTCGGTGTAGGACTCGTTGTCGACCAGCGACACCGGTGTCCATGAGACGCCGTCTCCTGGGCCGGACTCGTCGAGGATTGCCGGAGCGATGCCCCGCCGGTCCAGCTCCGCCCACAGCCCGCTCAGCGCGCCGAACGGGTCGAGGTAGTAGGCGGATTCGCGGATCCGCCAGAACTCCCACCCGCACCGCTTGAGTTCCCGCTCACGTTCGAGGTCCCGGGCCCGCTGCTCCGGGGTGGTGTGGAAAGCGTCGCCGTCGCACTCGACCGCGAGCCGACCCGCGGCACCGGTGACGACGAGGTCGATGCGGCGGCTGTTCACCTCGACCTGCGGGTTGACGTGGTAGCCGCGGTCGGTGATGTCCAGGAAGACGCGCTGCTCGAAGAGGCTGTCGAACGCCGTGTGCCGGTCGTCGCGGGTGACGCCGACCGGCATCGGGTCGGCCGGGGCCGGCGACGTCGACTGCATGTAGGTCAGCAGCGAGTGCCGAAGATCGGTGTCCCGCAGCGAGTCCGGGGTCACGGAGTGGAACAGCCACAGCTGGTCCTGCGCCCGTGACGCGGCGACGTTGAACGCCCGCTGCGCCTTGTTGTCGGTGCGGGCGGCGACCCGCTGACCGGGCGCGATCACCATGGACAGGAACACGACGTGCCGTTCGTCGCCCTGGAAGTCCGGCGGGGTACCGATACGCAGCCGGCGCTCGTCCCACTGCTTTCCGTCGAGCCGGTCCAGGAGCTCGTTCCGGATCACGTCGACCTGCGCCTGCCCCTGCAGGACCACGACACCGAATGTCTTCCCGTCGTATGCGGGATCGTCCATGCAGGCTTCGATCGCGTCCGCGATCGCGAGTGCTTCCGGGCGGTTGGACAGCTTCGCGTCCCGCCCGGTGACCACGCCGCCCTCGATATACGACGTGCGCAGCGGCTTCAGGCGATCGGAACCGAACTGCCGCAACGGAACCAGCGGCGCATCCCGATAGAACTGGTTGCTCGACCACGTGATGATCTCCGGCATGCACCGGAAGTGCTCCCGCAGCCGCACCACCTGACCGAACCGGGTGCGCAGCATCGAGAACAGGCTGTCACGCGGAGTCAGGCTGGCGCGCAGGTATTCCGGCATGTCCGGCAGGTAGGTGTCGAGCCGCTGGAACACCGCGTCGAGCGCGCCCGACGCGACCTCGCTCGGCGCGCACTGCTTGTCGTCGCCGACGACGATCACCCGCGGCGCGAGCCACAGCAGGAAGAGGCTGGCGATGTCGGCCTGGCTGGCCTCGTCGACGATGACCACGTCGAACGCGCCGGGCTCGGCCGGAATGGAGGCGAGCACCTGCTGCAGCGGCATCACCCACGCCGGAACCGCGCCCTGCGCCACCTGCATCGCCGACCGCGCCGCCGACCGGTACTGCTCGGCGTACTTGCCGGTGCCCTTGCCGATGTTCGCGACCTGCCCGCGATACGCCTGCAGCGCCTGCACCTGCTCGGCCGTCATCCGCTCCAGGCAGCCGCGCCACGCCCGTTCGGCGGCGAGTTGCGCCGTCAGGCGGGCGATGTCGGCCTCGACGGTCTCGAGGTCGGCCTCGAGGCGGCGGTCGAGACCCTCCTCGTGATGTGCCTGCACCCAGTTTTGCGCGCGGCGCCACGCCCACGCCTCGTCCAGCTCGGAGACCCGGGTGAACCATCGCTCGTCGGAGGGATTCTCGGCGACGAGCGCGGCGAGCCCGGGAGCGGAGTCCTCGAGCTGTCGGCGCAGGCTCGCCAGCAGCTCCTCCTCGGTCTGGGTGGTGCGGGCGTCGTCGAGCGCGGACAGCGCGGACTCGATACCGGCGTAGTCGCCGGCACCGATCGAGTCGACCAGCGCGGCACTCTCCGGGGACGGCGCCGACGAGAAGCACGCCGCCACCGACTCCGCCAGTGACTGCAGCGCCGCGCGGGCCGCGTCAGTGTCGGATCTGGCCGCGATCGCGGCCGCCGCGTCGGCGAGCGCGTCCGCCTCGGCCACGCTCCGTGCGTGACGCACCATCGGGTGAATCGACCGCAGCGCGTCGGTGATTGAGTTCGACTGCTCGACAAGCGCGTTCACGACCCGGATCGAGTGCTCGACGATGCCGAGCGCGTTGACCTGCGCCCCGCGCGATCCGGCGGTGTCCAGGGGAATCCTCAAGTCGGCGAGGACGGCCGCCGCCCGCTGCACGCAGTCGAGGGCGCGCAGGTGCTCCGCGACGACTCGCATCGTTTCCGCGGTGGTCGCCGGCTGGCCGTCGACGGTGGCGACGGGGCCGAGCGCCTCCACCGCCTTCTGCTGGTCGCTCTTGCGGAACCGGCCGCGCCATTCGAGGCCGCCGTGCATCGCCGATGCCATCGCGCCGTACACGTCGAGTGCGTGCCGCCCGGTGGCCGGGACGTCCACCATTCGTGGTCCGACGAAGCTGTCGGATTGGGCGGCGAGCTGCAGAAGCCCGGGAAGGTCCGCGGTCTTCGACCACAGATGCCCCGCGGCGCCGGACAGCACCGCGTCCGCCGCCGCCTGGACGGCCGGGGGCTGACGTCGGACGTCGACGACCACGCCGTGCAGCCGTTCACACCGCAGTCGGATGTCGGTCAGGACGTGCGGCGTCGCCCCGGCGAGCGCCGCCATGAGCCACGCCGCCTCGGGGCGGACCTCACGCGGTGCGGCACCCGCCCGCGCGCACAACTGGTGCAGCTCGCCCGGGGACGGCAGCACGCCGTCGACGCGCGGCAGCGCCTGCTGCAGTCGCTGCACCCGCTCGGGTGTCGATCGCGCGGTCAGCTCCAGCACCGACTGCAGCTGTGCGCCACCGATGCCCGGCTCGGCCGAGTGCAGCGGCCCGGGCAGCCAGTCGTAGCGGTCGGCGCGGCGGGTGACGTGCCGGACGATCGACGCCGCGGTCCCGGCGTACCCGGACGCGACCTCGGGGTGGACGAATGTCTCGGACTCACGGAGCGATCGAATGCGTTCGGTGATGCTGCTGCGGCGGCTCAGTGCCTCGGTCCGCCGAGCGGCGAGGTCGTCGATGCGGGCCGTGGTCGTGGCGGCGTTGTACGACGACTTGCGGGTGGCGATCTCCGCGACACTGCGGTTCAGTTCGGCCGACCCGCCGCGTCCGACGTCGGTGATCGCGACGCACAACTCCTGCATCTCGGGCGGCAGTTTGTCGCGCAGCACCCGCAGCGCCTGCGCCTTCTCGCTGGTGACCAGAACCCGCTGGCCCTGGGCGAGCAACGCGGACACCAGGTTTGCGATGGTGTGCGTCTTGCCGGTACCGGGAGGGCCCTCGACGACCACGCCGCTGTCCCGGGCGAGACGCGCGATGATCTCCCGCTGCTCGGGGTTCGCCGGCAAGGGGAACAACGGATCCTCGGCGAGCGCCGCGGAGGGGGCCGAGCCGGCACGGTCGAGCCAGTCCACCCGGTCGTCCGGCTCGATGGCCTCGACCAGCTGCGCCAACCCGAGCGGAACCGGGACGTCGTCGCGTTCGGCCTCGGTGATCATCCGGTCGTAGTACTCGACGAGGGCGAACGCGCCTCGCTTGCGGAGCACCAGCGCCGGCGCGGCGACCAGCGTCCGGTCCGAGTCCGCGGCATCGGACTCGCCTTCCACCTGAACGGGCACGGTCAGCGACCGCCCGGCCCACGCCTTCAGAAACACCGGGATCGCCATGTCGATCGGCGACGACAGGTCTTGCAGCCCATCCTGCAGCGCCCGTGACCCGGTTGGGTCGAACATCGACAGACCCGTGAGCAGTTGTGTGTCCTCGAGGCGAGGCGCAGTCTCGGACGCCAACCGGACCAGCAGATCCCCGGACGCCTCGTCCCGTTCGATCGTGGCGGGCTGCGTGAGGATGTGCGTGCGCACGGGCTCGCCGACGTCGGTCGACGGCAGGGTGAGCAGGCCCGAGGCGAGCACGAGTTCGACGGATTCGGGGCGGGCGCCGAGTTCCTGCATCGCTCGTTGCAGCGAGGTGTTCAGCTGCCACACCGGTCGCCGTTCCCGGTCGGTCGCCGCCCACGCCTGCCAGTCCGCGAGCCAGTCGTCGAAGGCGGTGCCGATGCCGGCGACCTGGGGGTCGAGCCTCGGTGTCGCTGCCGAGTCGGTGATGTCCCCAAGGACCCGGCCGTGCAGGTGGGCGGGCAGCGCCGGCGGGTCGGTGAGCATCACACGACGTGAGCGGAGCACCACGCCACCGGCCGCCGCGTCTCGGACGAGCGCCACCTCGACGGCGTCCCCGTCCAGCCAAACCACGTCCTCGTGACGCCGGTGGTCCAGAACAGGTTTGCTGCGCGACTTCACCAGCTCGCGCAGGAACCGCATCAACCTCTGAACCCGGTCCTTGAGGTGGGGATCGTCCTCCCTGTTCACGGCGTTATCCCTCTCAACTTCCGGTTAGCTGCGCGACGTTGACGTACAGCGTAAGGACTCTGTGCGATTCGTCCTGGCCTACCCCCGAAACGGACGAACTACCGCGGCAGGCCGAGCAGGTCCCAACGGTCACGACCAACCCGCACCATCTCGATGTTGACACTGACCTTGCGAGCTTTACGTCCTCGGGGAGATCGCGCACCCTGGAGAGACACAACCTCACGAATCGCCTCCCTCACATTGTCATTCGGGAGGACGTAGATCCGCCGCGGGCGGTCGTTCAAGTCGACGAATACCCAGTACGCGGCACCCGTGTCGTCGACGCGTGGGTCCTGGTCTGAACTTGACGCTGTCCAGGTCGTACCAGTCCGGCTCTTGATCCGCACTACGACCGGGTTGCGACCTGGAACAGAGATCCGCACTGCTGTCCTGGGGGTGTCGGGTACGCGTGCTGCGTCGCCACCACGCGAGCGAACTTCCTCAATGAACCATTCAAGACCGCGGCTGGCGACACCATCGTTGGCGAACCCAGATGGTTGGGGCTGGACAGCGGAATCGAGGTCCAGCGCAACGGCGCTCACCAACGGCTGACGAGCGGGCGCCGAATCGCCCGGGACCTCCGAGCACTCGTTATCGGGATGGAGTGTCCCGCTCGGAATCAGCAGGTTCACGAGCAACTCGAACTCGCGGCGCTGGTGATACCCGAACACCACCGCGTCCGGATGACTCGTGCTGTTCTCCGGGAGTGCGTCGGCACCCTCGACCAGAATGTGCACCAATCCGTCCGCGTCGGCTCGGCCGGCGGGCAATATCACGCAGGCTCGGACTGCTGAGCGGGGTGCGCGACGGGGGTTGGTAGGGAATGGATAGTCGGAGACCCGTTCCCGGGTAATCCACACGTGCGTGTCGTCGACGATGACCTCGCCGTCGAGTCCCGTGAACCACCGGACGGAACCGAGTATGGCCGTCGCACCGGTTCCGGCGGAACCGTCGACAGCCGCGGCCGAATCGACGGTGTCGATGAGCCCGAGGAAGTCCGGCAGCAGGTCGGGACCGACGCCCTGCCGCCGCGCGGCACTGAGGATGCGCCAATAGAGAGAGTCGAGGGCGCTCGGATCTGCGGTCAGGACGTCGTACACCTCGCGGTCGTACCGGCCTCCGTTCGGCCGACTTCCGTCGAGGTTGGCCATCTTGGCGAGAACGCTGGTGTTCGGCCTTTTGAACAGGCGGGCAAGCTCGGGGATGGGGAAGGGCGCTCGCAGCGCGGAGCTGCTTCCGAAACGACTGTGGTCGACAACGCGCATGGCACACAGGCACGTCACGACTTCGGCCGGGATGAAGTTGACCTGCCGCCCGGATCCCGGATCGACCCGAGCGGCAACAGAACGCCACGCGTCATCGAGTTCCGCATCGGTGGGGTTGACGAAGTCCGCGAGCCCGTTGGCCACCACCGTTGTCTCCCTTCATCTCGCCCTGCGGGACGGCCACAGCGCTGATCCACCACGCTATTCGCTGAGGTTACCGACACAACCAACACCATCAATCACTGTCTGCCAATCGGATGACACCACCGTTGCGGGGCTGCCAACCACCGTCCGCTTCATCAGGTTGGGTGCGGCGACAGTCCCAGCACGAGTTGAACGCATCTGTTCACGATCACGGCGAACCGTGTCGGTGCCCCGCGATACCGTCGCCTCGGCGTTCGCGGTGTAGGAGGGGCCAATGTCCGTTGGAGACGAATTCGACCGCGCGATCGACGCGGCGTGGCGGGAGTTCCGGGGCGCCCTGGCCAACCGGTTGTCGACCCTGAGGACGGGCGAGGTGCTCGCCGTCGGCGCACTGCCCGAGGGCCGGGAGTCAATGCCGATGACGTTGGACTACGAGGCAGTCTCGACATGGTCGCCGACGCGATCAAGCGCAGAAATCTCGCCCTCGAGTACGCGCCCCTGCTTCCGGTGTTCAATTCTGCGCTCGACCGGCACGGGAGCGCACTCGCACTACCCTCGACCGGTGAGGCTGCGATGCGAGCCGACCTCGGCGTGGTGGCCGAGGTCCTCGCCGCGGCCGGCCCCTGAGCTCGGCCACCGCGCGCGCCTTCGCCGCCCTCAACACCCCCGGGATCACGCCTGCGGATGTCGGCCTGTCACGACGCCGGCGTCCAGCTGGTGGTCGGCCTCGAGAGCCTGCACCCACCGACATTCGTGGCGCGGGAGGCCGCGCTGCGCGCGGACAACCTGCGACTACGGGTCCCGTCGCCGTATTCGCTCGACCGGATCCAGCGCACCCTGACACCCTCAACACTGATCGATCTCGCTCGACCATCGGGCGTCGATCCTCGTTCACCGGTCGGCACCACCGCGTCACCGGCGCACGCTACGGTGGACGCGCACACCCGCCAGATCGACTGCGCGTCACCCCACCCGCGGTGCCGCCGGAAGGTGAACCATGACCGAGCACGACCACACCGACGACCAGCCGCTGCAGCTCGACGGCACCTTCGCCGTCGCCACCGAGGACCGCGACCAGCTGCACACGCTGTGCGTGCGGGCGCTGACCGAGCTGTTCGGTGAGGCCCCCGACACCGACGAGGACGGCGACATCGCCATCCCCGTGCACGGCTTCGGCGTGTTCGTCACCGTCGCGGAGGACGCCCCGCAGCTGCACGTGTGGGCGTCGCTGCTCGACGGGCTCACCGACCGCGCCAAGGCCGCCGACCAGCTCGTCGAGCTGGCGCACGAATGGCCGCGGCTGCGGTTCGTGCTCGACGGCGAGCACCTGCTGGCGTCGACGATCCTGGACGCGGACCCGTTCGCGCCGCAGCACCTGCTGAACCTGGTCGAGGAGCTGCACGACCTCACCCACGAACTCGACGACGACTTCGCGGCCCGCTTCGGCGGCACCCTCGACTGCGACGCCGACGACGACAGCTACGCCGGCGAGTGCGGCGCCGGTGGCTGCGGCTGCGGCGACTGCGGGTGCGGGGACGCAGGCAGCCTCGGCGACACCATCCCGGTCGGGGCTCCGCAGCAGTAGCCCACCCACGGGGCGACCACACGAACAGGGCCGCCACGACGCCGCACCCCGGCGCCGTGGCGGCCCTGCCCTGTCATCACCCGGCGACGGTCACCCGACGCCCCACATGTACCGCCCGTCGGGTTTCAATCCGCAACGCCACATCGACATCCGCGTCGGTCGCGTCACCCAACACGTACGGACCGCCGGGACGGCGCAACCGGCGACTCCCCGCCAGAAGTGCACCCGGTTCGATGTGCCCACCACGCCAACGGTTCACGCGAGGTTCCCGAGCCGGTGGAGAACGCGGTCAGCCGGTCTCGCGCAGGGACGCGTCGAGGGCCGACATCAGATGCGCCACCCGACTGCGGCCGGTCGGCGCGAGCGGGTAGCGACCGAGCACGTCGACCAGGACCGGTGACGCGCGCCGACGTGCCCGCTCGAGCGCCTCGTCCGCGGCGGCCGGGTCGTCGCCGGCGGTGATCTCGGCGATCCGTGCCGCGTTCGCGGCGGCCCGCAGGATGTGACCGACCTGATGCGCCTTCGCGATCGGGTGCAGGTACGCGGCCGCCGCCGCATCCCCCGCGGCCTGCGCGGCGAGACGCGCGGCGTCGGTCGACGCCTCCCGGGCCGCGCGGTGCGCATCCACCGACGTCACGCGCTGCAGCCGGGTTCGCCGCGCACCGTGGACGAACTCCCAGGCGGCGTCGACGGCGGCCCGCGGCCGTGGATCGCCGGGGTGGGCGTCCTCGAACACGGGCAGGACGTCCTCGGCCGCCTCCGCCGCGTAGCGGGCCACCACGCGCAACTCGTCCAGGGTCAGGTCGAAATCACCGGACGTCACCGTCATCCGTCCTCGCCCACCGGGTTGGCGCGCGCCTGCAGCCCGCTCGCCCGCAGCACCCGCCGCCGAACGCCCTCCCGCACGGCGGCCTCGGTGCCGATGATCCGCACCCGGTCCTTGGCCCGGGTGATGGCCGTGTACAGCAGTTCCCGGGTCAGCAGCGAGGAGCGTTCGTCGGGCAGGATCACGGACACGGTGCCGTACTGACTGCCCTGGCTGCGGTGGATCGTCATCGCGTACACGGACTGCACCGACGACAGCCGGCTCGGGTGCAGCAGCAGCGGCTCGCTGCCGCGGCCGAACGCGGCGACCAGTTCGCCGTCGCCCCGGCGCACCACGACACCGGTGTCGCCGTTGTAGATTCGCGCGTCGTAGTCGTTGGCGGTCACCAGCAGCGGCCGGCCCGGATACCAGGCGTCGGGGTCGTGGCGCCGCCCAGTGGCGGCGCCGATCCACTCCAGCGACGCCCGCTCCCACCAGGACACGCCGGCCGGGCCGTCGCGGTGCGCGCACAGCAGCCGGTGCCGCTCCGCCAGCTCGAGCGCCGCCGCGACGTCACCGGCCTCCGCGGCGGCGGTCACCTCGGCGGCGGTCTCGACCACCTGATGCCGCAGCGCGTCCAGGTCGTCGGGGGCGAGGAACTCGATCCGGTCCGCGCCAGCACGGAGCAGCTCGAGCACCCGGTCGGGCTGCTCGTCGCGGACCGCGTCGGCGAGCGCGCCGATCTCCTCGTCGAACCGCCAGCCGCGGGTGAGCCGAACGATGCCGCCGCGCACCCGGTCCCGCTCGGCCGCGCTCCAGCCGGCGGCGTCCAGGTCGGCGCCGACGGCCTGTTCGACGACCGGGGTGCGGGTTCCGGTGGCGGGGCGGTCCACGAGGTCGGCGAGCACCGCGCCCGCGTCGACCGACGCCAGCTGGTTCGGGTCTCCGACCAGGATCAGCCGGGTCTGCGGGCGCAGCGCCTCGAGCAGCCGGCACATCATCGTCAGCGACACCATCGACGTCTCGTCGACGACGATCACGTCGTACGGCAGATGGTTCCCGGCATGGTATTTCGGCCCGTTGTGCCCCCACCCGAGCAGCCGGTGCAGCGTCGCCGCGGTCAGCGTGTCCGGCAGCCCCAGCGCCGCGTCCTGCGCCCGCACCGACTCCTGCAGCCGCGCGGCCGCCTTCCCGGTCGGCGCGGCCAACCCGATCCGCAGTCCGGCGCCGTGCAGGCGCAGCAGCATCGCCAGCACCCGCGCGACCGTGTGCGTCTTGCCGGTGCCGGGACCCCCCGCGATCACCGACGTCCGGTGGCCCGCCGCGACCGCGACCGCCACCCGCTGCCGGTCCGGCGCCGGCCCCGGGAACAGGTCGGCGAGCCCGGCCCGCAGCGCGTCCGGGTCGACGTCCGGATGGTCGCCGGCGCGGGCGTCGAGCACGCGGCGGACCGTCTCCTCCTGGCGGTGGTACTTCTCCAGGTACAGCAGCGGGCCCGCGGTGGTGTCGACCAGCCGCAGCGGACGCAGCGGCCCCGCCTCGCCCCCGACGACCAGCGGGCTGACCCGCAGCGCGCCGAGGAGGGCGTCCGGCTCCGGCCAGGGCAGCGCGTCGAGGTCGACCTCGGTGCCGTCCTCGGCGACCGTCACGTCGACGCCGATGTCGCGAATGCCGCCCAGCTCGAGGCACACCGATCCGGATCGGACGGCCCGCACCGCCAGCGCCGTCGCCAGCACCGCGTGCTCGGACTGCTCGCCCGCCAGCTGCGCGAGCCGCAGCGCGACGTGCACGTCCGCGACGCCGAGCACGCCGGCCTCGTTGAACGCGCGCACCACGCCCTTGCCGCGCTGGGCCACCCGCGCCTCGGTCATCGCGCCTCCTCGGTGTGCCGGCCGGCCAGCAGGTCGGACAGGTCGGTGACCAGCGCGGCGGGCGGATGCCAGTCGAAGACGCCGGACCCGGCCGGGCTGTCGGGCCCGGCCATGCCGCGCACGAACAGGTACTGGACGCCGCCGAGGTGGGTCGACGGGTCGTAGCCGGGCAGCCGCCACCGCAGATAGCGGTGCAGGGCAACGGAATACAGCAGCGCCTGCAGCGGGTAGTGGGAGCGCATCATCTCCGCCGCCATCGCCTCGCGGGTGAACTGGGCGGTGCTCAGGTCGCCGGGCGCGAGCCGGTTCGTCTTGTAGTCGACGACCACGAAACGCGGGCCGGGCAGCCGCAGCACCGCGTCGATGCTGCCGGTCAGGTAGCCGCGCAGCGGGGCCGGCCCGAGCGCGGCGAGCAGGTCCGCGTACGGGGCGAGGACGTCGTCGGCGGGCAGGTGCCTGCGCAGCAGCGCGACCGCGGCGTCGAGGGTCACCCGGTCGGCGGCGGCGTCCCCGCCTGCGAGCGGGAGTTCGAAGTCGAGTTCCGGCAGCCGGTCCGCCGGCGCGATCGACGCGAGGGTGTGCTCGCCGCCGGCCAGCGGGGTGTGGAGCACCGGCAGCAGCGACGCCGCGAGCGCGTCCGCGTCGACGCCGGAGAATCCCGCCGCGACCTCCTCGCGGCAGTGCCTGCGGACCTCGGCGGCGAGGTCGTCGGCACCGGTGTCGACGTACTCGAGCACCGCGTGCACCAGGGTGCCGAAGGCGGCGCCTGCGGGCAGGCCGTTCATCGGGGAGGGCAGGTGCCCGCCGTCGGTGGCCGCACCGACCGCGGTCAGCGGCGGTTCCTCGGGCTCGTCGTCGAGTTCGGGTTCCTCGGCCTCGCCGGCGACCGGGGGAAGCGCGTGCGCGGCGGCCGTGAGCGCGGTGTAGGAGGTGCGGCGCCAGTCCCCGTCGAGGTCGCGGTCGAAGCGGGCCGCGGCCAGGTCCGCCACCGTCTCGTGCGGGGCCTCCCACGTGCCGACGGTGATCGGCCCGGGCCCGACCGGCTCGACCTCGATGCCGTCGACCCCCGCGGCCCACTGCGAGAACAGCTGGGCCACTTCGGGATCCGGCGGCACCGCCAGACCGGGCGGCACGTCCGCGGCGCCGGGGCGCCGGGCCAGCAGCAGGCGGTGCAGCGGCGCGGCCGCCGTCGACGCGGACGGCGCCCACCACAGCACGAGTGCGCACTTCGCGCGCGTCAGCGCGACGTACAGCAGCCGCAGTTCCTCGCCGGCCTCCTCGGCGGTGTGCCGCTTGCGCCGCTCGGCGTATCCGGGTCCGTCGGGGCCGCCGACGTCGAGGATGCGGGTGTGCTCGTCGTCGTGCAGCAGCAGCTTGTCCGGTGTCGGGTTCTTCGCCGCGTCCCACCCGTACGGCACGTACACGATCGGGTACTCGAGCCCCTTGGTGGCGTGCACGGTCGCGATCTGCACCGCGGCGGCGTCGGAGTCGAGGCGACGGCTGCGGTCGAGCGTCCCGGACGTGGGGTCGCGCATCCGGTCGGTCAGCCAGCGGGTCAGCGCGGTCAGCCCGAGCCCCTCCCCGACCGCGGCCTCGTTGAGCAGCTGCGCGATGTGCCGCAGGTCCGTCAACCGGCGCTCGCCGCCGACCCGGCCGAGCAGCCGCTCCTCGAGACGGCTCCACGCGGCGAGCCGCTCGACCATCGCCGCGACCCCGGCCGCCTGGAACACCCGGGCGAGATCCCGCATCCCGCCACCGATCTGCGCGACCAGCTCGTCGCCGCCGGCGTCGAGGTCGGTGGCGGTGCGGCCCAGCAGCGGGGTCAGCGCGGCGAGCCGCACCCGGTCCGCGCGGTGCGGCTGTTCGAGCGCCTGCAGCACCGACAGCCAGTCCCGCGCGGCGGGGGTGACGAACACGCTCAGCCCGCCGACCGTCACGGCGGGGATGCCGGCGCGGTCGAGGGCGTCGTGGACCAGGGTGATCTGCTTGTTGGTGCGCACGAGGACCGCGAGGTCGCCGGGCGCGACCGGCCGCGGTCCGGCACCGAGCGGGTCGTCGGCGCCGAGGTCGATCGTCGCGCCGCCGTCGACGAGACGCACGATGTCCGCGGCGACGTCGTCCGCGACCCGGGACCGCAACGCCGGGACGAACGGAAAACCGTTCTTGCCCAACGGTCCGGCGCCGGCGCGGGTCAGGTGCCGCAGCCGGATCGGCGCGATCCCGGCGACCCGCGAGCCGGTCTTGGCGGCCGACACCGGGTGCACCACGATGTCGCGGTGGCCGAGCGACGCCCCGCCCTGCACGTGCGCGAGCGCGTCGAGCAGGGGCCCGTCGCTGCGCCAGTTCGTCGTCAGTTCGAGGGTGCGCGCCTCGGTGACCGCGTCCAGGTACGCGAACACCTCGGCGCCGCGGAACGCGTAGATCGCCTGCTTCGGGTCGCCGACGAGGATCAGGGTGGCGTGGCCGTGGAACGCGGCGCGCAGGATGCCCCACTGCAGCGGATCGGTGTCCTGGAACTCGTCGACGAGCACGACCTCGTACCGGTCCCGCACACGACGTCGCGCGTCGTCGCCGTGGTCCGGGTCGGTCAGCACGCCGTGCAGCAGGGCGGGCAGGTCGTCGAAGTCCCGAATACCGGCGGCCCGCTTGCGTCGACGCACCTCGTCCCGCACGGCCTGTGCGAACGCGACCGCGTCACCGGCGGCGGTGCCGTCGGCGTCCTGCGGCGCCAGGACGGCCTGCGGGTCGAAGATGGCCGCCCGCGCGGCCTTTCGCGCCTGCTCCGGCGTCAGGGACGGCTCCGGCAGTCGCCCGAACCGGTTCAGGTAGAGGTCCGAGATCGTCTCGGCGATCAGGTCGGTGGCCTCCTCGACGAGCTCGGTGTCGGGGTCGCGCTCGCCGGCAATGCCGATGCTGTCCAGCATCCGCTGGCAGAAGCTGTGGGTGGTGGCGATGGTGGCGGCGTCGAAATTCGACAGCGCCTGCAGCAGCCGGCGTCGGCGCAGCGACACGATCTCCGGGTCCGCGGCGGCGAGGAACGCGACGAGGTCGTCGGTGCCGGACGCCGGGTCGGCGAGCCCGGCGGCGACGGCGGCGAACCGTTCCCGGGTGCGTTCGCGCAGTTCCTTGGTCGCCGCGCGGCTGAACGTGACCAGCAGCAGCCGCTCGGGGTCGGCTCCCCGTTCGGCGACGTACCGGACCGCGAGACCGACGATCGCGTACGTCTTGCCGGTGCCGGCGCTGGCCTCGAGCACCGTCGTGCCGGCGGGCAGGTCGCCGAGCAGGTCGAACGGGGCCCGGGCGGGGTCGACGAGAGCGCGGGTGTCGGTGTCGATCACAGGGTCTCCTGGGTCTCGGCGGCCAGCAACGGCTCCCACACCGCGCGGGCCAGGGCGCCGAACCGGGTGCGTTCGTCGCCGTCGGCGGGGTCGCCGGTGAGCACCGACAGCGCCGATTCCGGACCGTACACGTAGCTCACGTGCCGGTCGGCGGCGTCGCCGAAGGACCCGCCCCACTCCCGGCCCGCGGACTCGAGTGCCATCTCCACCGATGCGCCGCCCTGCCGCAGTTGCGCGTACGCGGCGCTGGCGCCGGTGACCATCGGCATCGGGGCCCGCAACCCCCGCTCCCGCAGCGCGATCAGCTCCGCGAGCCGCTCGCGGGCGTCGGCGGGAGCGAGGAGGATCGACCGCCGCGCGCTCGGCCGCCGCGACATCCCCCGGCCGATCGTCTCGGCCCGCCACGGCCGATCCGGCGCCGCCGCCGCCAGCGCGAGCAGCTGCACCCACGCGGTGAGCCGGTGCTTCGGCCCCAGCTTCGAGTAGGTGGTGCGCACGAGGGTGTCGCCGTGCACGCCGTCGACGCTGCCGGTCAGCCGGCGACCGTCCCCGAGGTCGATGTCGACGTCGATGGTGTCGGGCCGGTCGGGCCGGCGGCCCGCGGAGGCGAGCACCCGCACCGTCTCCTCGACGGCGCCGAGCGCCCGGTGTCCGAGCGCGGCCGGTGGCAGCGTGCCGCGGCGCCACTCGGCGGCCCGGAAATCGGCGACGGCGGCGGCGAAGTCACGGCCGTCGGCGAGGACCGCCGACAGCATCCGGTCGCCGATCGACCACGTCGCGAGCGCGTCGAGTTCGAGGTCGAGGGCGTCGGCGATTTCCTCGTCGAGTTCGGGCAGCCGCACCCCGAGCCGCTGCCGGAGGAACCCCTGGGTGGGGTGGACGACGAACGCGATCAGGTCGGCGAGGTCCACGTCCGCCGGCGGGTGCGGCGGCAACGGCGCGGGCAGGATGCCCGGGTCGGGCGGCGTGGGGTGCTGCGCCGCGCGGGCCCCGGCCAGGGCCGCGGTGTCGAAGCTGAACGGCGCGTCGCGGCGGAAATTGCGGGCGTCGAACGGCTGCAACGGATGCACGGTGACCACCGCGCCGGATCCCCGGTCCATCGCGTCCAGCACGTCCCGCAGTTCGCTGAGCGGGATCGCGGGCGGCCGGGGCGCACCGCTGACCGGGTCCCGACCGGTGTGGAACAGCAGCAGCCGCTCCCCCGCCGCGCCGATCGCGTCGAGCAGCAGCTGCCGGTCCTCGCTGCGCGGATCCCGTTCCCCCGGAAGCGGGTTGCGTGCGAGCACGTTGTCGCCGTCGACGCCGGGACTGCGGGGGAAGGCCTCGTCGTCGAGGCCGAGCAGCGCGACCACCCGGTGCGGCACCGACCGCATCGGCACCATCGTGCACACCGTCAGCTCGCCGGTCCGGAAGTTCGCGCGGGTCGGGCGGCCCGCGAGCCGGGACGCGAGCATCGCACGCACGTCCGCCAACCGCAGTTCCGCGGCGCCGTGTTCGACCGCGGCGGCGAGTTCGCGCTGCGCCTGCCCGAGCTGCCAGGCGTCGCGTTCACGCACGTCGACCAGCAGGTCCAGCGACAGCGCGAGCGCGGCCGCCCAGGCGCCCGTCGGCTGCGGGCCGGCCAGCCCGTAGAGGGCCTTGTCGAGCCGGTCGACGTACTCGGCGAGCCGACCGGTGAGGTCGATGTCGTTGCTGTCCACCCCGCCCAGCGGCAGCGCGAGACCCAGCCACCGGCCGTCGGCGTCGTCGGCGGCGGCACCGAGCAGGATGCGGTCGAGCGCCGACCTGAGCGTGTTCTGCTCGTATCCGTCGAGACCGAAGGATCGGCGTTGCCGCGGGCCGAGCGCCCAGCGGGCACCGGCGCTGGTGGCCCACTCCCGCAGCCGTTCGAGGTCGTCGTCGGAGAACCCGAAGCGCCGGCGCACCGGTTCGGCGGCGGCGAGGTCGAGAACCTGGCTCACGGTGACCCGGCCGTCCGCGAGGTCGAGCAGCGCGGCGACGACCCCGAGCACCGGGTTGGTCTGGTGCAGTGCACGATCCGCGAGCCGCACGCGCAGCCCGTGGCCCGGGTGCCCGATGCCGTCCTGCCCGAACGCCGCGCGGATCAGCGGCGCGTAGGTCTCGACGTCGGGGCACATGATCAGGACGTCGCGGGGTTCGAGGTCGCCCAGTTCGGTGAACAGGTGCAGCAACGACTCCCGCAGCACCTCGACCTGCCGGGCCGGCCCGTGGCACGCGTGGATCTGGACGGAGGTGTCCGCTGTGCGGCGGGTCGGCGGCCGGTCCGCCGCGATGTCGGCCTGCAGCGCGCCGAGCAGGGTGTCCGGGCGCGGCGCCCCCGGGTGGTGCACGTGCGCGACGCCGTCGGCGTGCAGGCGGGTCTGCAGTTCGCGCACGTCGCGGCCGAGGCTCGCCAGCAGCGGATGTGTCACCGACAGGCCGCTGTCGTCGGCGGCGCGGGTGGCCGGGACCGCCCGTCCGGCGAGCGCGTCGAACATCGCCGGACTGGGGTGCGGAACCCACAGGTGCACAGCACGATTGGCGGCCAGTGCGTCGAGGACCCGCACCTGTGCGGTGGTCAGCCGGGTGGGCCCGAACACGGAGACGCGGTCGGGCAGGTCCACGAGCTCGGGGCGCGCACGGAGCGACGCGCAGGCCGGCTCGAGGCGTTCGGCGGGACTCGGGGCGGCGAGACGGTCGCGCAGGCGGCGCCACAACCGGGCCTGCCAGGTCAGGTCCGGGGGCAGGTCCGCGCCGGCGCCGTCGGTGTCGCGTCCGGACGCCCAGTCCACCAGCATCGCGGGCCGCTGGTCGCCGTAGCTGCGGAACAGCTCGGCCAGGTGCGCGGCGGTGCCGTAGCGGCGACCGACGCGGTGCCCGGCCGGGTCGTCGCGACCGAGGTGCCGCGCGAGCACCGCCGCCCACGGCTCGCCGAGGCTGTCGTCGATCACGTCGAGCAACGTCCACAGCACCCGGGCGGGATACCAGGGGTCGGCGTCGGCGGTGGTACCGGTCACCGCGGCGAGCGCCTCGTCGACCAGACGGGTCGGGGGCGGGAAGTCGATGTTCGCGGCCACCCCGTCGGCCGCGTCCGGCGTGGCCCCGAGGACACCCGAAAGCCGTTGCGTCAGCCAGCGTTCAACCCCTTTGGCCGGGACCGCGACGACCTCCCGAGCGAACGGGTCCGCGAGCGGTGTGGCGAGGGTGCGTGCGAGGGCGTCGGCGAGCGTGTCCGACCGCTCGGCGCGGTGCAGTGTCAGCACGGATCCCCCATCGGTCGGTGTGCCGGTCGAGTCAGGCTTACCACAGGCGCCCGACACCTCACTGAGCGGCGCACACCGGGCCGAGATCGCCCTCCCGACCCCTCGAAACCGAACGGACAGTTCGACAAGGAAGGGTCTCGTTCACTTCACCCCAGAACAAGTGGACTCATTTCGATCAATCGAAACAATACCGACGAAAACCATTCGTCCACCTGCGCATATGCCGGCCGAACGAGCGTCGACAGGCCTGGGCCCGCGCCGCCGACGTTGTCGTCGCCGCTCGACGAGGGCGACCCTGGGAAATGCGTCCGCCACATCTTCGAACAATTCCACGAGGGCCACTCGACTGCCACGATTCGACACCGAAGGGCCGTGACATGCCATGCGGTGGCGCGCCACCGAAAGCCCGGAACGAATGCCGGCAGGTGGACCCGCATCCGAATCTCACACGCGGGCACCGCCCGTCGGCGGACGATCCGCCCGGCACGGCGCGTCGCGCCCGAAAGCGGTTGCGTCGGAGTCTGTTCGGCCACCGATGCCCGGGACCGAGACGGCCTCACGGGCGCGCCCGGCCGGCGACCGCGGCACCGGCAGCCATCCCGCTCGCCTCGGGGTGCCGGGGCCCGCGTCGAACCCGGCGCGACGGGCAGCGCCTACACGTGGCCACGCAGACCATCCGGTCGGTATTGTTTGCGGCGCAACCGTGTTCGGACAGTTCGGTGGTCGGCGTCTCCAGCGGGTGGCAGTATAGAATATCGGAGCCGAGCCGACCCGGAGTTCGGGCGGCCGGGAGCCCCGAGGATCTGCCGGTGAGGTGAGAGCGGTGCCCGTCGAGGTTGCAGCTGATCGGTGCGGTCGGTGACCGACGTCGACCCCCTCGTGACGCAACGCGGGCCTGCCGTGTCGGTGGCCGCGGAACTGGGTGCCGCGGGGTTCACCGATGCCGAAGAGATCGGCCGCGGCGGGTTCGGCGTCGTCTACCGCTGCGTCCAGACCACCCTCGACCGCACCGTCGCCGTGAAGGTGTTGACCGCCGATCTCGACGAACAGAACCGCGAGCGCTTCTTCCGGGAGCAACGCGCGATGGGCCGGCTGACCGGGCACCCCAACATCGTCAACGTCCTGCAGGTCGGCACCACCGACAACGACCTCCCCTATCTCGTGATGCCCTACTGCGAGCAGGGTTCCCTCGACCAGCGGATCCGTGACCACGGCCCGCTGCCCGTCGACCAGACCCTGCAGCTCGGGGTGCGACTGGCCGGGGCGGTCGAGTCGGCGCACCGGCTCGGGATCCTGCACCGGGACATCAAGCCCGCGAACGTCCTGTTGACCGACTACGGCGAGCCCGCGCTGACCGACTTCGGCATCGCGCACATCTCCGGCGGATTCGAGACCGCGATCGGCGCGTTCACCGCGACCCCGGCGTTCACCGCACCCGAGGTCCTCAAGGGCGACCCACCCAGCCCGGCCGCCGACGTCTACGGCATCGGAGCGACACTGTTCTGCGCGCTCACCGGCCATGCGGCGTTCGCCCGCCGCAGCGGCGAGCAGGTCGTCGCCCAGTTCCTGCGCATCACCAGCGAACCCATCCCGAACCTGCGCGAACTGGATCTCCCGGACGACGTCGCGGCCGCGATCGAAAGCGCGATGTCGATCGATCCGAACGACCGTCGCTCCGCCGCGCAGCTCGGTGAGCAGCTTCGCGAAATCCAGTTCCGGCACGGCTTTCCGGTCGACGAGATGGCCCTGCGGACCCGGGCCCGATCCAAGCGGGACGCCCGCGAACCGGTACGGGACCGGTCGCCGGACACGGGCACCTCCACCGCCGGGACCCGCGGCAATCTCCCCGCGGAGCTGACCAGTTTCATCAACCGCCGCAGTGAACTGAGCGACGCGAAGGAACTGCTCTCCACATCGCGGCTGCTGACGCTCACCGGGATGGGGGGTGTCGGGAAGACCCGCCTCGCGCTGCGGATCGCGACCCGGGCCCAGCGAGCGTTCCGGGACGGCGCGTGGCTGGTCGAGTTGGGTGAGCTGCAGGACGAATCACTTCTCGCCGGCGTCGTGGCCACCACGCTCGGGATCCGCTCGTATTCGTCGGAACCCGCCGACGTCGTCCTGGCGGACTACCTGGAGTCCCGCCAACTGCTGCTCGTCCTCGACAACTGCGAGCACGTGATCGACGCGGCCGCCGCCCTGGTCGCGCCGCTGCTGCGACGGTGCCCCGAGTTGCGGATCCTCGCCACCAGCCGGGAGCCGCTCGGCATCGGCGGCGAAGCCGCGCTGCGGGTTCCGTCGCTCAGCGTCCCGAGCCCCGACCGTGATCTCACCCTCGGCGGACTGCCCAGTTTCGACGCCGTCACCCTGTTCGCGGAACGCGGCGCGGCGGTGCTGCCGGGGTTCGCGGTGACCGAGGAGAACATGGCCGCGGTGGTCGGGATCTGTCAGCGACTCGAGGGGTTGCCACTACCGATCGAGCTGGCGGCGGCGAGGCTGCCGGCGATGTCGCCCGATCAGATCCTGCAGCGCCTGACCGATCGGTTCACGCTCCTGAACCGCGGCAGCCGGATCGCGCCGTCCCGGCAGCAGACGCTGCGCCTGTGCATCGACTGGAGTTACGAGCTGTGCTCGCCGGACGAACAGCAGCTGTGGGGCCGCCTGTCGGTGTTCGCAGGCACCTTCGAACTGTCCGCGGTCGAACAGGTCTGTGGCGAGGACGTGTCACCGGGATCGCTGCTCGACCTGGTCGCGTCTCTGGTGGAGAAGTCGATCCTGATCCGGGAGGAGGCGGCGGCCGCCGGCCGGTACCGCCTCCTCGAGACCTTGCGCGAGTACGGCCTCGAGAAGCTCGAGGAGAGCGGCGAGCACTCGCGGATCCGGCTGCGCCACCGGGACTGGTATCTGCGCCTCGCGCTGCGCGCGGAGGCGGACTTCATCGGTCCGCGGCAACTGGACCTGATCAACCACCTCCGTCTGGACCAGCAGAACCTGCGCGAAGCGCTGGACACCTGCACGGCCGAGCCCGGCGAGGCGGTCGCCGGGCTGCGCCTGTCGGCGGCGCTGTACCCGTTCTGGATCGCCACCGGCCGCGTCGACGAGGGCGCGCACTGGGTCGAGCGGGTGCTCGCGGTCCCGGACCTCCCCCGCGGCGCGGAGTGGGTGCGGGCGGTGTCCCTCGGCATCATCCTGATCGGCCTCCAGGCCCGGGCCGACCGGGCCGACTCGCTGCTCGAGCAGGCCCGCGCGGCGGCCACGGAGATCGACGACACGGTCACCGACGTGCTGGTGCTCTACGCGGCCGGCAACCGTGCGATGTACCGCGACGTGTCGGAGTCGGCGCGGTATCTCGACCGTGCACTCGAGCTGTGCCCACCCGACGAGACGCTGCTCGTCGTGATCACCCTGGTCGGCGCCGAACTCGCGCACGGGCTGGCCGGGCACATCGAGCGGGCCGCCGAGTGCCTCGACGAGATCCTGCGCATCACCGAGGCCCGCGGCGAGATCGTCTTCCGCGCGCTGTCCCTGCGGAACCAGGGGGTGGCGGTCTGGACGACCGACCGTCCACGCGCGGCCCTGCTGACCAGGCAGGCGCTGACGCTGCTCCGGACCGCCGGCGACTCGTTCGGCTCCGCCCCCGGCCTGGAGTGCCTGGCCTGGATCGCGGCCGCCGACGGCGACGCCGCCCGGTGCGCGGTGCTCTTCGGCGCCGCGCAGGCGATGCGGCAGGCCGGACGCATGCCGCAGATGGCGCTGCCCACCATGCGAGCCCACCACGCGGAGGTCGAGGGCCGGGTCCGGCGGACGCTCGGGGCGAAGGCGTTCGACACGGCCTACCAGAAGGGCCTGTCGATGAGCTTCAGGAAGGCGATCTCGTACGCGCTGGCCGAGGCGACCGAGGCGACCCCACCGGGGCCCGCCAAGACCGCGGAGGTCGCCCTGACCCGACGCGAACGGCAGGTCGCCGCGCTCGTCGCCGAGGGGCTGACCAACGGCGGGATCGCCGAGAAACTCGTCATCTCGCGTCGGACCGCGGAGGGACACGTCGAGCGGATTCTCACCAAGCTCGGGTTCACTTCGCGCGCGCAGATCGCCGCCTGGGTGGTCGAGCAGAAGCAGCACTGATCCCGCCCCGACGGCCCCGACACGGCACCTTCACCGGTCGCGGAATCTCGGTGCACGGGACCCTGCTGTAGACCGACCATCGGTGCATCCGGTAATGATGACTGGAAAGAGGCGAATCATTCTTCACTAGTTGCGAGGTAGTCACATGTCCGACGCGTTGGCCATCGGCGATGGCATCTTCCAGATCACGGTTCCGATGACCCACAACCCGCTGGGCAGCACGCTGATCTATGCGATGGAGTCCCCCGGTGGCGTGATCCTCGTCGACGCCGGCTGGGACGGCGACGAGGGCTGGGACGGCCTGACCAGCGGGCTCGAGTCGATCGGACACTCGATGTCCGAGGTCGAGGGGGTCGTGCTCACCCACTTCCACCCGGACCACACCGGCCTGTGCGGTCGGGTGCGGGAGGCCTCCGGGGCGTGGATCGCGATGCACGAGGCCGACCACGAGATGTTCCGGCTGATGTCGTCGAGCCACGACGAGGCCTGGGTGGCCGACCAGATGGAGAACATGGCGCGCGCGGGTGCCTCGCAGGAGGACCGCGAGGCGTTCGCCTCGGCGGCGCTCGGCAAGGCCCCCGCAGGCCCCGAGTCCGCGCCCGACCGCACGCTCGTCGACGGTCAGGTGATCCCGCTCGCCGGACGGGATCTGCGGGTCGCGTTCACCCCCGGCCACACCCCCGGCCACGCCTGCTTCCACCTCGAGGACGCCGACGTGATGTTCACCGGCGACCACGTGCTGCAGAAGACCACCCCGCACGTCGGGAACTTCGTCTATCCGCTCGAGGAGCGGGACGCGCTCGCCGAGTTCCTGGACTCGCTGCGCCGGGTGCAGTCGATGGGCATCACCCGCGGACTCGGCGCGCACGGGCTGCCGATCACCGACCTCCCGGGTCGGGCGAAGGAGCTGATCGAGCACCACGAGGAACGCCTCGACCATCTCTACGAGGCGTTCGGCGACGACGAGATCACCGTGTGGCAGGTGGCCGAGCGGATGAAGTGGTACCGCGGGTGGGAGGCGTTCTCACCGATGGCGCGCGGCATGGCGGTCTCGGAGGCCGCGGCACACCTGCGGCACCTGGTGGCGCGGGACCAGGTGGTTCGGGTTCCGGGCAGCGAACCGGCTCGGTTCGCGCGCCGGTAGCCCGCCGCCCCGACACCGGTTCTCGTGCGCACGGATTCGTGCGCACGAAACCCTTCCCATTTAGTTGGACATCCCATAATCTGACGGCCATGGATCCGCGTACCAACACTGTCGACGGCGTCGTGCGACGCTCGGCGGCCAAGTTCCCCGACCGCACCGCGCTGACGTTCGACGGTCGCGTCCGCAGCTATCGCGAGCTCGACGACGCGGTGACCCGCGCGGCGGGACACCTCGCCGGCCTGGGTCTCGAGCCCGGCGACCGGGTCGCGGCCTACGGCACCAACTCCGACGCCTACGTGATCGGGTTCCTCGCCTGCGCGCGGGCCGGTCTGGTCCACGTGCCGGTCAACTACGCCCTCAAGGGCCAGGAGCTGACCTACCTGGTCTCCCAGTCGGGGGCGCGTGCGGTGCTCGTCGACCCGGCGCTGGCCGGCACCCTCGACTCGGTCCGCGGCGACCTGCCTGCCGTCGAGCACGTGCTGCCGCTGCGGGACGCCGACGGTTCACTGCTCGACATCGCGAGCGAGGGCGCCGTCGAGAATGCGGCGTCGCGGGCGGCCGGTACCGACCTGGTGCAGCTGCTGTACACCTCCGGCACCACGTCGAAGCCCAAGGGCGCCATGATGACCCACGCGGCGCTCGTGCACGAGTACGTCTCCTCGGTGATCGCGCTGGACCTGACCGCCGACGACAACCCGCTGATCGCGATGCCGCTGTACCACTCGGCGGGCATGCACGTGTTCATGCTGCCGTACCTGTCGGTGGGCGCCAGCGTGAACCTGATGGCGGCCCCGGACATCCCGGAGATCCTGCGGCGCATCGAGTCGGATCGGATCGGGTCGCTGTTCCTCGCGCCGACGGTGTGGGTGCCGCTCGCCAATCACCCCGACCTCGAGACCCGCGACCTGTCGTCGCTGCGCAAGGCGCAGTACGGCGCGTCGATCATGCCGGTGACGGTGCTGAACCGGCTGCGCGAACGCTACCCGGATCTCGGGTTCTACAACTGCTTCGGACAGTCGGAGATCGGACCGCTCGCCTGCGTGCTGCGTCCCGAGGAGCACGCGGACCGGCCGTCGTCGTGCGGCCGCGCGGTGTTCTTCGTCGAGACCCGGGTCGTCGACGCCGAGGGCAACGAGGTCGCGGACGGCGAGTCCGGTGAGATCCTCTACCGGTCCCCGCAGCTGTGCCAGGGCTACTGGGAGAACCCCGACGCGACGGCGGAGGCGTTCCGCGACGGCTGGTTCCACTCCGGCGACCTGGTGACCCGCGACGCCGAGGGATTCGTCACGGTCGTCGACCGGATCAAGGACGTCATCAACACCGGCGGCATCCTGGTCGCGTCCCGGGAGGTCGAGGACGCGCTCTACACCCATCCCGCGGTCGCGGAGGTCGCGGTCATCGGAACGCCCGACGAGAAGTGGATCGAGGCGATCACGGCGGTCGTGGTGCTGCGGGACGGACAGGACGCCAGCGCCGACGACCTGATCGGGCACGTCAAGGAGCGCATCGCCCCGTTCAAGGTGCCGAAGCAGATTCGGTTCGTCGAGGCCCTGCCGCGGAACCAGAGCGGCAAGCTGCTCAAGCGCGAGCTGCGCGAACCCGCCGCCACGGCGTAGCGGCACGGAAGGGCTCGGGGTCCGCGGCCGTCGGGCCGCGGACCCCGAGCCCTTCCCAAGTTCCTGTAACACGTTCTAGGGTGCTGCTCATGAGCATCCTCGTCGACGACCGCGCCCGCGTCCGGACCCTGACCCTCGACCGTCCCGACGCGCTCAACGCCTTCAACGAGGAGTTGTACGACGCGACCACCGAGGCGCTGCGGGCCGCCGCGGACGATCCGTCGGTCGCGGTGGTGCTGATCACCGGCAACGGGCGCGCGTTCAGCGCCGGCACCGACCTTCGCGAGATGCACGCCCGCACAAGCGATCCGAACTTCCAGCCCGGCAAGCACGGCTTCCTCGGGCTGATCGACGCCCTCGCCGAGTTCCCGAAGCCGCTGGTGTGCGCGGTCAACGGTCTCGGGCTGGGGATCGGTGCGACGATCCTCGGCTTCGCGGACCTGGCGTTCATGTCCACGGAAGCGAAGCTGAAGTGCCCGTTCACCGGCCTGGGTGTCGCGCCGGAGGCGGCGTCGAGCTACCTGCTGCCGGCGCTGATCGGCCGCCAGAACGCGGCTTGGATGCTGATGAGTTCGGAGTGGATCCACGCCGACCAGGCGAAGGACATGGGACTGGTGTTCCAGGTCTGCGCACCCGACGAACTGATGGACGTGGCCCGCCGGCACGCGGAAACCCTGGCCGCCAAGCCGATCTCGAGCCTGATGGCGGTGAAGGCGACGATGACCGCGCCGCTGCGCGCGGAGATCGCGGCCGCACGGGAGCGGGAGAACGGCTGCTTCCGCGAGCTGATGGGCGGACCCGCGAACGTCGAGGCCCTCACCGCGTTCGCCGAGGGCCGCGAACCGGACTTCACCTCCCTGCCCGCGGGGGCGTGAGGGCGTCCGGGCCCGGTCAGGACGCGTCGGGCGTCGGCCTGCGGCGCACGTAGGCCTCGGTGACGACGCTGAACACCACGGCGCCGTCGGAGCCGAGGAGCTGCCCGGTGGAGGTCACCAGCCCGCGGCCGCGGTCGTCGAGGACCACCTCGTCGATCCGCATCGTCCCGGTCAGGGTGTCGCCCGGTCGCACCGGCCGCCGGAACCGGACGTCGCGCAGGCCGCGGCCGCCGATCACGCTCAGGTGCCGGTAGACGCCGAGTACCGAAAGGCGTTGCAGCACCGCCATCGAGTGCACACCACTCGCGATGAGTCCGCCGAACCAGCCCTGTTCGGCGGCCGCCCTGTCGACGTGGAAGTCCTGCGGATCCCACCGGCCCGCGAACTCGACCAGCTCGGACTCGGTGACGGTGTGCGAGCCGAGTTCGATCAGCTCGCCGACGGTCAGGTCCTCCGCGTACTTCACATCGCTCATGACCCGATGCTGCCAGGCCCGCGGAGGACCGCCGACTCCGGGACTAGAGCGCCCTCGCGATGATCCCCTTCATCACCTCGTTGGCGCCGGCGTAGATCCGCTGCACCCGCGCGTCCTGGTACATCCGCGCGATCATGTACTCGCGCATGTAGCCGTAGCCGCCGTGCAGCTGCACGCACCGGTCGACGACCTCGCACTGCTTGTCGGTCAGCCAGTACTTGACCATCGCCGCCTCGGCGGCGTCGAGCTCGCCCCGCAGGTGCGACTGGATGCAGTGGTCGAGGAACACCTCGCAGGTGCGGGCGACGGTCTGGCATTCGGCGAGTTCGAAGGCGGTGTTCTGGAACTCGAACAGGCTGTGCCCGAACGCCTCCCGGTTCTTGGTGTAGGCGACGGTCTCCTCGACGGCACGACGCATCGCGCCCGATGCCTGGGCGCCGATGATCAGCCGCTCCTGCACCAGCTGCGCCATCAGCTGACCGAAGCCCTGCCCCTCGGTCTCCCCGAGCAGGTTCGACACCGGGACACGCACGTCGGTGAACGACAGCTCGGACGTGTCCGCGGCCTGCTGCCCGACCTTGTCCAGGACCCGTCCGACCGCGAAGCCGGGCTGATCGCGCAGGTCGACGATCAGCATCGAGACCCCCTTGGCGCCGGCCTTCGGGTCGGTCTTGACGGCCATCACGATGACGTCGGCGGAGGAACCGTTGGTGATGAACGTCTTCGATCCGTTGACGACGTACTCGTCGCCGTCCCGGACGGCGGTGGTCTTGATCGCCTTGAGGTCCGAGCCGGCCCCGGGCTCGGTCATTCCGATCGCGCCGATGATCTCACCGGTCGCCATGCCGGGCAGCCACGCCTGCTTCTGTTCCTCGGTGCCGTACTCGAGGATGTAGTGCGGGACGATCCCGCTGTGCACCGCGATGCCGAACGCCAGATCCCCCGCATAGCCCTGCGCGTCGAACACCGCCAGGTCGTGGGCGAAGGTACCGCCACCGCCGCCGTACTCCTCGGGGATCGAGCAGCACAGCAGCCCCAGCTTGCCTGCCTCGAGCCACACGTCGCGGTCGATGCGGTGCTGCGCGTCCCACTTCTCGTTGTGCGCGACGACCTCGCGCTCGAAGAAGCCGACCGCGAGCTCGGACAGCGCCCGCACCTCGTCGTCGTGCCAGGTGGGAACGTACTTCTTCATCTGATGACCGCCTCGTCGACTGCGCATTCGCCGGCACGTTCGGGCACGTGCCGCTACCGGGCGCAATCCTAGCGGGAGCTCCCGTACTATCGTTCGTTCAGTTGCGAATGCAGAGACAGAAGTGGTGCCCGACCGGGTCCCGGAACACGCGGAAGGTCGGATGAGTCTCGCCGCCCTCGACCAGGTGCGCGCCCTGGGCCACCACCCAGCGCTGCGACGCGTCCAGGTCGTCGACGAGGAAGTCGAGATGCACCTTCACGCCGTCCGCGGGCCACCGGACCGGGGTGAAGTCGGGAGCGAGCTGAAAGGCCAGCCGGAGCGCGCCCGGACCCTGGAGCACCGCCCAGTCGTCCTCGACCAGGACGATCTCCCAGCCGAGGACGTCGCGATAGAAACCGGCCAGTGCAGCGGGATCCGGGCAGTCGAGGACCGGGTAGTCGAGGTCGATCGCGGGACGGGTCACGCGCCCGAGCCTAGGTCGACGAGCCGCGGGAGCGCCGTAGCGGCGCGCGCACGGAGTTCGGCGCTCCGTGCGCGCGCCGGTGCGGCGACGCGGCTACACCAGGCCGCGTTCGCGGGCCCGCTCCAGCAGGCCGCCGCGGCCCCACTGGGCGACGAGGTTGGTCGGATCGAATTCGACGGTCCCGCCGACGGATTCGCCGATCGCCTGGTACCGGGCGCCCTCCTCGAGCAGCACCACGAACTTCGCGAGCTCGAGCAGGCCGTCACGGCCGATGACGTTCACGCCGCCGTTGGCCTCGAAGATCGCGACGAGGTCGGGGTCGCGCTGCAGCTCCTGCAGGATGAATTCACCGGCACCGATGCTGCGGTCGATGTGCGGCGGGATCGACCGCGACAGCGTCAGCCGCTGCGACGCGGCGTACCGGATCGGCAACGGCCGGTGGGTCTGCGCGAAGCCGCCGAGCCACGGGGTGTGCACGTGCACCACCGACGTGATCTCCGGGTGCTTGCGGAACAGGTCGGCGTAGGCGGTGACGAAGCCGGCGGCCCCGTCGCCGGCGAGCACCTCCCCGTCGAACGTGGCGACGACCGGCCGGGCGCTCGGGTCGTCGGCCCACGGTCCGGGCTCGTTGAGCGCGACGGCGATCTCCTCGCCGGGCACCCGCTCGACGAAGTTGACGGTGCCGTTGGCGGAGACGGTCCCGGTCTCGCGGAAGACCCGGAACGCCTTCTGGGCGTCGCGGGCGGTGGCGTCGACGAACGCGGCGACGGTGTCGGTGATGCGGGGTTCGGTGGTGGTCATGGGTTTTCCCTTCTAGACGGTGTGGGTGGCGAGGGCGGCGGAACGGTGTGCGGGTGTGGTGCGTCCGAGCAGCGGCAGGACCTCCTCGCCGACCCGGTACGCCTCCTCGAGGTGCGGGTTGCCGGCGAGGATGAACGCGTCGACGCCGAGGTCGACGAGTTCGTCGAGACGCTCCGCGACCTGCTCGTAGCTGCCGACGAGCCCGAACGCCGGCCCGCCGCGGATCAGACTGAAGCCGCACCAGACGTTCGGTTGGACCTCCAGGTCGCGGTAGCCGGTGATGGTCTCGGGGACCCAGCCGGCGATCCGCGCGGCGCCCACCGAGTCACCCTGGGCGGCGCGGTTCGCGGCGTCGCGGTCCACGAACGCCCAGCCCTTCTCGATCTCCGCCCACGCCGCCTCCTCGGTGTGCCGGGCGACGATGTCGATGCGGACCGCGAACTTCGGTGTGCGCCCCAGCTTCTCGGCGTGCGCGCGGACGCCGTCGAACTTGGCCCGCAGGTCGGCGTACGGCTCGAGCCAGGACAGGTAGTAGTCGGCGTGCCGGCCCGCCGCGTTCACCGCGGCGCCCGACGAGCCGGAGAAGTACACCTCCGGGAACGGTTGCCCGGCCAGACCCGGTGGCAGCGCGGCGCCCTCCGTGCGGAAGAACCTGCCGTCGTGGTCCAGCGGGGCACCGTCCCACACCCCGCGCAGCACGTCGAGGAACTCGCTGGTGCGGGCGTACCGGTCGTCGTGCGCGACCTTGTCGCCCCACCAGAGCTGCGCCGGCCCGCCGCCGCCGCTGATGATGTTGTAGACGAGCCGTCCCCCGGTCGCACGCTGCAGGCTCGCCGACATCCGCGCCGCCTGCACGGGGTGCAGGAAACCGGGCTGGAACGCGACCATGAACCGGTAGGTGGTGGTCTCGCGGGCGAGGGCCGAGGCGATCGCCCACGGGTCCTCGGTGACCGGGAACGACGGCAGCAGCCCACCGAGGAATCCGGCGGATTCGGACGCCTTCGCGACCGCGGCGGCGTGGTCGATGTAGCTGTAGCCGTCGAGCTCGCCGCCGCGGATCGCGGGGGCGATGTTGCCGGGACCGTAGCCGCCCGCGTTGCCGCGGTTGTAGCGGCGCGGGGTCCGCAGCGACGCGTGATCGCCTTCCATGCCGATGCGCCAGTAGATGTCGATGCTCATGCGGTTGCCTCCTGCGGCTGCTCGGCGAGGGTGCGTCCGGCCGGATCGACGAGGTGCAGCAGGTGCTCGCCGGCGCGGTGCACCTCCTCGATGTGCGGGTGCCCGACCAGGACGACGGACTCGATGCCGGCGTCGATGTATTCGGAGATCCGCGCGGCCACCTGCTGGTAACTGCCGACCAGGCCGATCGGGTGGTCGTAGCCGAGTTCGCCGAAACCGGCCCAGCGGTTGCCGCCGAGCCCGAGATGGCGGGCGACGGGACTGTCGGGGTGTACCTCGGCCCACTGGCGCTCCACTCGCGACCACGCCTCGGACTCGGTTTCCCGTGCGATGACCGGCAGTTCGAGTCCGGCGCGCACCCGGCGCCCGGCCGTCTCGGCCCGGGTGCGCAGCGCGGCAACCGCGTCGGCGACGCCGTCGGCGGTCTCGGCGAACAGGTGCACGTCGCCGTGCCGCGCCGACAGCTCGAGCGCCTCGTCCGTGTCCCCGGACAGGTAGACGGTCGGGAACGGCAGCCCGGACAGGATGCCGCGGAAGCCGCCGCCGATCACGTCGAAGTACTCGCCGGCGAACTCGAACCCGGTACCCGCGAATCCGGCTCCGGCGACCGGGGATTCGTTCCACACGCCACGCGCGACGGTGAGGAACTCGGCGGCGCGGGCGTACCGGTCGACACCGACCACCCGGTCGCCGCGGGCGCGGGCGTCGGTGTCGTCGGTGTCGACGTGCAGCCGCCAACCCAGCCGCCCGGCCGACAGGCGCTGCAGCGTCGCGGAGATCTTCGCCGCGTACACCGGGGTGCCGAACGCCGGCTGGAATTCGACGACGACCGTCGAGTGCCGGGTGTCGCGCAGGGCCCCGCCGCCGACGATCCACGACTCCTCACCGAGCGGGTCGTACGGCGCGACGACGCCGTCGAGGCCGGAGAGTTCGGCGGCGAGCACCACCTGGGCCAGGTCGTCGAACGGGCCGTACCGTCCGGGTCGCAGGTCGGTCGCCACCGTCGGGTCGGGCGGTCCGGCGAACCCGCCGCGGTTGCGGGCGCCCGGTCGCGCGTGCCTGCCGTCGCCGCGGGACGGCAGTCGCCAGAGGAACTCGGTCATCTATGCCACCTTTCCGGCCGCCACGAGCGCACGGGCCTGCCGCAGCGGCTCCGGCGCCACCCACGCGTCGAGATCGAAGTCGGCGGCGAGGAAGCCGTGCGTGTAGAGGAATCGCTTCTGGATGTCGAGCAACTCGACCCGCTCGTCCGACAGCGTCGGGTGCAGGTCCCGGTGGAAGCCGTCGCCGTATGCCGCCGCGACACCGTCCGGGCCGGACAGGGTCTCCCGCTGCAGCACCTCCCGGACCCGGTCGAGGTTCCCGGCCGCCCAGTCCGCGGCGCGCAGCGTCTGGGCGAGGAACCCGACGACCAGGTCGGGGCGGGCCTCGAGCAGGTCGGCGTGCACCGTGATCGGGCGCGGTGTGCCGTTGTTGACCCGCAACCGCTTCGCGTCGGTGGCATCGAGGTCGACGGCGACACGCAGGCCGTTCTCGCGCGCCACCTCCTGCGCACGCGCGCCCTTGACGTAGACCGCGTCGACGGTGCCGCGGAGCAGTTCCTCCACACCCCAGGTCGGGACGCGGCGCCGAGACTGGATCTCGGTGCGCACCTGCGGGTCCCGCTCGACGGCGACCTCGACCGGACGGGTGTCGGCGAGGGTCAGTCCGGCGAGCCGCAACGCGTGCGCGAAGCCGTGCAGCGCCATCGCCCGCGGAAAGCTGCGGGCCTGGTCCTGCGCCCATGCCGGGATCGCGATCCGGGCCCCGGCCAGGTCGGCGGGCCCGGCGATCGGCGAGTCGGGCGCGACGAGAATCGCCTGTGCCTCGTCGATCCAGGTCAGTCCGATCAGCCGGGTCGGCGACCCGTCGGCGCGGGCGGCGATCGCCGGGACGTTGCCACCCTCCCGGACGAGTCCGAGGAGGTGGTGGTCGAAGTGCCGGCCGGCGAGGTCCTCGCCGGCGTCCTGCAGCACGCCGAGGTTCACGCCGGCGGCGGTGGCCGCCTCCCCCAGCCACCCGAGGCTCAGCGCCAGACCGCTGGCGGTGGGCACCGGGCAACGGGTGTACCAGAGGGTGTCGACGGCGGTGTCGATAGCGGTCATCAGATCTCCTGGTCGGTGGACGGGTTTCGGCCGACGCCGAGGGCGGCGAGGAACTCGGCGCGGTAGTGCAGGGACGCCGGGTCGGTGCGGTTGCGGGGTCGGGCCAGGTCGATGTCGGTGTCGACGGCGAACCGGCCCCGGTCGAGGATCAGGACCCGGTCGGCGAGCCGGACCGCCTCGTCGACGTCGTGGGTGACGAGCAGCACCGCGGGCCGGTGCCGGGCGACGAGGTCGCCGACGAGGTCCTGCATCTGCAGCCGGGTCAGCGCGTCGAGCGCGGCGAACGGCTCGTCGAGCAGCAGCAGCTCCGGCTCGCGGACCAGTGCCCGGGCCAACGCGACCCGCTGCGCCTCGCCGCCGGACAGGGTCGCCGGCCACTGCCGCGACTTGCTGTCGAGGTTCACCTCGGCGAGCGCCCGGGTGGCCCGGTCGCGCGTGTCGGCGGTGCGGGGCTGCCCGACGGCGACGTTGCCGAGGACCCGCTTGGACGGGATCAGGCGCGGCTCCTGGTAGACGGTGGTCCGGCGCCGTGGCACGAGAACCCTTCCGCGGTCCGGCTTCTCGAGTCCGGTCAGCAACCGGAGCAGGGTCGTCTTGCCGGTTCCCGACGGTCCGAGCAGGACCACGAACTCGCCGCGGTGGATCTCGAGGTCGACGCCGTCGAGGACGACCTTGTCCCCGAACGCCTTGTGCAGTCCGGTGATCGACACGGCGACCGGCTCGCCGGCGCGGCGGGCGTCCGCGGTGGTCGCGGTACGCTCCCGCGGATCCAGCGGCGGCAGAGGCGATTCCACGCTCATCGGACCGCCACCTGTCCACGCCACGGCATCGACGTCCGCTCGAGGATCCGCACGACGGCATCGAAGACGAGACCGAGCAGCGCGTAGAGCACGACGCACAGCACCATGTAGTCGGTGCGGTTGTACTCCTGCGCGAGGGTGACCAGGTAGCCGATGCCCTCACGGGTGCCGACCTGCTCGGCGGCGATCAGACCGGTGATCGAGATGGACAGGCAGATCCGCAGGGCCATCAGGACCCCGGGGAGCGCCGCGGGCAGGATCACCTCGGCGACAAGCCGTGGTCCCCGCAGGCCGAAACCGCGCGCCGCCTCGACGACCTTGCGGTCGACGTTGCGCACCCCCAGGTAGGTGTAGGCGTACATCGGCCCGACCGTCGCGACCGCGATCAGCAGGATCTTGAAGTTCTCGTCGATGCCGAACCAGGCGATGAACAGGGGCACCAGCGCCAGGAACGGCACCGCGCGGTTGATCTGCATCGTGGAGTCCACGAGTTCCTCACCGAGACCGGACAATCCCGAGAGGATTCCGAGCAGCAGTCCGACACCGACGCCGAGGAACACGCCGGCCGCGGCCCGGGTGAACGAGGCGAACGCGAAGTCGACCAGCTGCCCGGTCTCGTACAGCTCGGTGAACGCGGTCCACACCTTCGGCGGTCCGGCGAGGATCTGCTCGGGGACGGCGCCGGTCGCGGAGCCGATCCACCAGGCCGCGACGATCAGCGCGGGCACCAGGAAGCGCAGCGGCACCGACACCCAGCGGGGCCGGCCGCAGCCCGTGCGGTACGGCGGCTGTTCGAGGTCGAGAGGTGCGGGCGCGGTGCGATCCTCGCCGCCCGTGCGCGGTGACCCGGTCAGGACGGCCATCTCAGCTCACCGGGGTCGGAGCGGGCTGGTTCTGCGCGGCGGGCGCCTGGGCCAGCTTGTCCTGCAACGGATAGAAGACGTCGGCGGCCGTGATCGCCCGGGCCGTGACTCCGTTCTGGTGGAACAGGTCCGCGACCTCCTGCAGGTCGGCCGCGTCGGCGGCGGTCGGATAGTGCGGCACCGATGCCCGGCGCCCGAGGTCGACGGCGCGCGCGAGCCGGTCGCCCGACAGCGCCCGCGGACCGGCCTTCTCGAACACGTTCTGGAAGTCCTCGGGGTTGCTGCGTTGCCGTTCGGTCAGCTGCTGCAGCGTCTCCAGGTACTTGGCCGCGACGTCGGGACGCTGCTCGAGCACCTCCGTGCGGAACGCGACGATCGTGTTGTCCTTCGAGTCGATGCTCGCCTCGGTCGCGATCTCGACGCCGCCGCGGGCCTTCGCCTCCTGGTACGGATCGTTGAACGACGCCCAGGCGTCGACCTGGCCGGTGGAGAACGCGGATGCCGCGTCCGAGGGCTGCAGCGGCACCCTCTCGACCTGGTCGAACGGAACGTTCGCCTGGCGCAGTGCCTTCAGGGTGATGTACTCGCCCTTGCCTGCGGGGTTGACGGCGATGCGCTTGCCGACGAGGTCCTTGACCTCCTTCACCCCGGAGCCGGGTGCGGCGATGATGCCGGCCTGATCCTGATCCACCGGATCGGCGACCGCGATGATCCGGACCCCCACGTCCTTCGACAGCGCGCCGACGACCGGACTGTAGGCGCCGCCGGAGACGTCGAGCTGGCCGGCGTTGAACAGCTTGAGGTTCGCGCTGAACGCGGGCGGCGCGTTGACCCATTCGACCTTCGCGCCGAGCGGTGCGAGCGCCGCGTCGAAGGTGCCGTCCCGCTTGGCGACGGCGAGCGGGCCCGCGTTGCCGCCGTCGGTGACCTTGAGCACGAACGTCGGCTCCGCGGCCGCCGCGTCGCCGTCACCGCCGGACCCGCACGCGGCGGCCAACGCGACGACGGGGATGATCGCGAGCGCGGCGCTCGTACGGGACAGTCGGTTGCGGGACATCGGATTTCGGCTCCTGTTCGGGATCTGATCGTTCGATACACCGAAACTAGGGGCAGGAATCGGACCTGCCCAGCCATAGCGGACCCCTCGATCGGAAGGGTTGACAGCGCTTCGCGCCCGTGAGTGGGATTCGCCCTTCCCGGGTGGAATTTCACGCGCGGGCCACGGCGGCGGTGCGTCCGTACGATGGCGACCATGAGCACCTTCGACGACGCCGTGACCGCCGCGGTGATCGGGCACATGAACGGCGATCACGCCGCCGACAACCTCGCGATCGTGCGCGCGTTCGCGGAGCGCGGCGCCACCGCGGCCCGGATGACCGGACTCGACACGCAGGCCGGCGAATGGGTCGCGACAGTGGACGGAACCGAGCGGTCGGTGCGGATTCCGTGGCTCGGCCCGGTCACGGACCGGGCGTCGATCCGCACCGAGGTGGTCGCCCTGTACCGCGAGGCGTGCGCCCGACTCGGCGCCGAGCCGGGCGGTCACTGAGCGCTCCGCGCGCGGGAAATTCGGTCGCGCGCGACCCGGGCACCGGGTTAGCGTCGAACGGTGCCCTCCCCCACGTGAAGGAACCGCGCCATGACCACGCAGACGGTGGCCGACACCCGTCGCCTCTCCCCGCTACTGCTGGTCAACCTCGCGACGCTGCTGTCGGCGACCGGCAACGGCATCACCGTCGTCGCGCTGCCGTGGCTGGTGCTGCAGCAGACCGGCCGGGCGACCGACGCCGCGGTGGTCGCCGGCGCGGCGACGCTGCCGCTGCTGCTGTCGTCGCTGTTCTCCGGCACCGTCGTCGACCGCTTCGGCCGCCGCCGCACCTCGCTGGTGTCCGACTGCCTGTCCGCGGTGTCGGTGGCGCTGATCCCGGTGTGCGCGGCGTCGGTCGGGTTGTCGGTTCCGGTGATCGCCGTGCTCGCCGCGCTCGGCGCCGCGTTCGACCCCGCCGGTATCTCGGCCCGGGAGTCGATGCTGCCGGCCGCGACGCGGGCCGCGGGCTGGCGGCTGGACCGCGTCAACAGCCTGTACGAGGCGAACTACAACGTCGCCTATCTGATCGGTCCGGGTGTCGGCGGTGTCCTCATCGCGACCGTCGGTGCGGTGAACACCCTGTGGGTGACGGCGGCGTGTTTCGCCGGCTCGATCGCGACGATCGCGTTCCTGCGACTCGACGGCGCCGGCGTCCCGGACCGCGCGACGCGACCGACGTCGATGTGGTCGGGCACGCTCGAGGGCCTGACGTTCGTGTGGCGCGACCGGCTGCTGCGCACCCTCGCGCTGGTCGACATGGTGATCGTCGCGCTGTACATGCCGGTCGAGAGCGTCCTGTTCCCGGTCCACTTCACCGACCTCGGTCAGCCCGCGCAGTTGGGGTGGGTCCTGATGGCGATGAGCGTCGGTGGTGTCGTCGGCGCACTGGCCTACGGCTCTCTGGCGGCCCGGGTGCGGCGCCGCACCCTGATGCTGATCGCGGTGTCCGTGCTCGGGGCGTGCATGGTCGGAATGGCGTTCCTGCCGCCGTTGTGGGTCACGCTCACCCTCGCCGTCGCGGTGGGACTGGTGTACGGCCCGGTCGGGCCGATCGCGAACCACGCGATGCAGACCCACAGTCCCGAGCACATGCGCGGTCGCGTCGTCGGGGTGATGACCTCGACCGCGTACGCCGCCGGACCGCTCGGCTACCTGCTGGCCGGACCACTGATCGACGCGGTCGGGCTGCAGACGACCTTCTTCGTCCTCGCCGTCCCGGTCGGTGTGATCGCGGCCGTCTGCTTCGCGCTGCCCGCCCTCCGCGACCTGGATCGACCCTAGCGACGCAGCACCAGGAGGAACCCGCCACCACCGGACTCGATGCTCGTCTCGAACGCCAGCTCGGGGGCGAGCCGGGACAGCCGGTCCAGCAGCCAGGCCGACGCGTCCTCCGCGTCGGCCTGCGACGGGCACCGCGCGACCGCGACCCGGCCGGGTTTGCGGGTCAGCCGCTCGACGGTGCCGATGATCGGCGCGGGGTCGATCACGAACAGCGAATCCGGCCACGGCACGACCGGGGCGACGGCACCCTTCTTGGTGTTGCAGGCGCGGTGCGCGAGCCGCTCCGGCCCGCCCTTGCCCTTCTTCGTGGCGAAGATGCCGTCGACGCTCGGTCCGCGCGGGTCGTTGACGGACATGTTCGGGTCGACCGGCTCGTCACACAGCCAGCACCGCCACGATTCCCGGTCCCCGACCTCGTCCAGCTTGCTCATGCCCACGACGCTACCGTCCGCTCAGCTGAACCCCATCACCTCGTTGCCCCACGCCGCGCGCAGGTCGCGGTCGGGGTCCGACGCGAGGGTGTCGGTCTTGTCGATCAGCAGCGTGGACCGCGTCTCCTCGGTGTACCGGGCCCAGTGCTTGGACGCGTCCAGCGCGGCGGGAACCCCGTGCCGCGCGAACGCCAGCCACCGGCGCTGCACCCGCCCCGACACCTCGACCGCCGTCTTGCGGCCACCCAGCCAGAACGTCGGATCGACGTTGAGGGTGCCGAAATTGCCGAACACATAGGGCAATTCGGTCGCGTGGCCGGCCCCGATCCGGGCGGCCTTCAGCATCGGTGTGGCGTGGTCGAAGCGGTACACCCAGGTCGGTGAGTGCCGGCAGTGCGCATCCGCGATCCACAGGCACGGCATCCGGAAGGCGGCGTCCCGCGACACCGCCATCGCGCCCGCGGACTTCGCGAAGTCCGGGTACGCGGAGACGATCTCGGCGATCCGCTCCGGCGGCAGGTCCGCGTGGTCGGCGGCGATCGCGGTGAACATCTGATTCACCGTGTCCGCGGTGACCGGCATGATCGGCGACCGCGTCAGCCGGAAGATCGACGCCTCGTCCCGGTTGGTGCCGATGATCAGTGGAATCCGGTGCGCATACCCCTTCTGGAACGCCGCCACCGGGTAGCGCGGGACCAGCTCCCGGTCCACCACCGGGGCCATCGCCAGGGTGCCCGGAACCGTCGTCACGACCTCGTCGAGCAGCTTGTCCCCGACCCGGGTCAACTCCTCGAACGGCAGTTCCCGCAGCCGGCCGGCGTCCCTCGGGCCGACCCCGGCCAGCTCGAGGAACCGGGCCGCCACGGCCGCGGCGCGTTCCGCCCCGTACACCGAGGTCGCGGGCGCACTCTGCGCGATCGCCCGGTGGAACAGCCCCTCCGCGCGCGGCGACGTCATCAGCGTGGTGATCGATCCGGCGCCCGACGACTCGCCGAACACCGTCACGTTGCCCGGGTCGCCGCCGAAGGCCGCGATGTTGTCCCGCACCCACGCGAGCGCGGTGATCTGGTCCCGCAGCCCGATGTTGGACTCGAACCCGTCCCCGAACGACGACAGGTCCAGGAACCCGAACACCCCGAGGCGGTAGTTCACGGTGACGACGATCAGGTCCCCGGTCTCGGCCAGGTGACGTCCGTCGTAGACGGTCTGCGACGACGCCCCGACGCAGTAGGCGCCGCCGTGGATCCACACCATCACCGGCCGCCGCGCACCGTCCGGACGCGGTGCCCACACGTTGAGCGACAGGCAGTCCTCGTCCTGGACCATGCTGGGGTCCATCGGGACCTGCATCGCCTTCGCCTGCGGCGCGATCGGACCGAAGTCGCGGCAGTCGCGTACACCGTCCCACGCCGCGACGGGTCCCGCGGCCCGGAATCGGCGCTGCGGACCGGCGGACGCGTAGGGCACACCGCGCCACACGACCGTCGAGCCCTCCGGGTACCCGCGAACCGCTCCCCCGGTCACCGGCACCGTCAACCCCGTCGATGCGCCGTCCTCGTTGCTCTGCACGAGCGCCTCCCTCCCACGTGCGGTCAGGTTCGTCGCCAACGTACCAAGGCGGATCGCACGCTGTCGCCGACCGCGACCCGATTCTCCCGGTGGGCCGACGTCGAGCGGTCCCACACCGGCCGGACGGCGGGTGTGCACCGACGGAGACGGCGGCGGCCCGGAGACGGGTACGCCCTACCATGACGCGCATGGGGTCCCCTCGAATCCACCTGCTGCTCACGGTGGTGAGCTGCGCGACGCTGGTCGGCGCCTGCTCCACCACGACCGACGGCGCCGCCGCACCCACGGTGGGGCACGCCGCTCCGCCGACGCTGTCCACCACCCCGCCGACCGCCGGGCGCACGACCACGACGACCACGACGACCACCAGCGCCGCACCCGCCGCGCAGGTCGCGGAGTACACGGGCCGCGAGAGTGGCGCGTACTACTTCACCAGTCCCAGCGGGAAATTCGAGTGCGCCGTCGTCACCGCGCCGACGCCGGTCGCCGGGTGTCACGGCGCGCTGCCGAGTACCGCACCGCGGGTGCCGCGGTCGGCCGGGTCCGGCACCGTGGCACCCAACGCGGTCCGGGTGACCGCGTCGAGTGCCGGGCGAGTTCTACGAGTCCGGCGATCCCGCGTTCCACCGCTTCGACGCTCCCGCCCGGGCGTTGCCGTACGGCTCGCCCCTGCGGGTGCAGGGCTTCACCTGCACGGTCGACGAACGCAGCGGTGTGACGTGCGCCAGCTCGGCCGGTCACGGTTTCACGGTGTCGGACAGCGCATACACCCTCTGGTAGGCCGGGTTCCGCGTGGCACATCGAGCGCGGCGCCGGACTCACGAGTACAGCGACTCGATCTCCGCCTCGAAACGCTCGGCCACGACGTTCCGTTTGATCTTCAACGTCGCGGTGAGCTCGCCGCTCTCCTCGGTCAGGTCGCGGGCCAGGATGACGAACCGCTTCACGGCCTCCGCGTGCGAGACGGTGGTGTTCGCGTCGTCGACCACCGCCTGCACGGCGGCGCGCAGGTCCGCGTCCTCGCGCAGGTCGGCGACCGTGGTGTTCTCGGACCTGCCGTTCTCGGCCCGCCACGTCGCGAACACGTCCGGGTCCACGGTCACCAGCGCGCCGATGAACGGGCGTCCGTCGCCGACCACCACCGCCTGGGAGACCAGGGCGTGCGAGCGCATCCGGTCCTCGAGCGGCCCGGGCGAGACGTTCTTGCCTCCGGCGGTGATCAGCAGGTCCTTCTTGCGGCCGGTGATCGTCAGATAGCCGTCCTCGTCGATCGCACCGAGATCGCCCGTGCGGAACCAGGGTCCGTCGAAGACGGCGGCTGTCGCGGTGTCGTTGTTCCAGTACCCACCGAACACCACGCCGCCGCGGAGCTCGATCTCGCCGTCCTCGGCGATCCGGACCGCGTTTCCGCCGAGCGGTTGCCCGACGCTGCCGATCCGTTGTGCGCCGGGCACATTGACGCAGTGCGCGGCCGTCGACTCGGTCAGTCCGTAACCCTCGAAGATGGGCACGCCGACGCCGCGGAAGAAGTGTCCCAGCCGCGGCATCAGCGCACCGCCACCGGAGATCGCCCACCAGCATTCACCGCCGAGCACTCGCCGCAACTTCGCGTACACGAGCCGGTCGGCCAGGGCGTGCTTGGCCCGCAGCCACAGTGACGGCCCACCGGCGTCGACGGCCTCGCTGTACTCGACGGCGGTAGCCTCCGCGAAACCGAAGATCCGCTGTTTCAGCGGGCTGCCCGCCGCCTGCTGCGCCGCCGCGTCCCGCACCTTCTCGAACACCCGGGGCACGCCGAGGATCACGTTCGGGCGGAACCGCCCGAACTGCCCGACGATCGTGCCGAAGTTCGACCAGTGGGCCTGCGCACCACCGGCCTCGAACATCGCGAGCGACACCGCACGCGCGAGGACGTGCGCCAGCGGCAGGAAGGTCAGCATCCGGTTGCCGGGCCGCGCGACCTCGCCGATGCTGGCGGCGAGAATCCCGCGAACCTCGGACAGGAAGTTCCGGTGGGTCAGCTCACATCCCTTGGGACGACCGGTGGTACCCGAGGTGTAGACCAACGACGCGAGGTCGTCGACCCGGACCGCCGCCATCCGCTGCTCGACCGCGGCGTCGTCGAGTTCGGCACCGCCGGCGAGCAGTGCCTCGACCGCGGCATCGTCGATCTGCAGGGCACGGACGTCGGTCCCCACGAACGACTCGGCGTGGGCGGCGGTCTCCACGATCGCGACCCGGGCGCCGGAATCCTCGGCGATCCAGCGCACCTGATCCGCGGACGACGAATCGTAGACGGGAACCGACACGGCCCCGGCCGCCCAGATCGCGAAGTCCAGGAGCGTCCACTCGAAACGCGTGGCGGACAGCAGGATCACCCGATCCCCGCGCTGCACCCCACTCCGGATCAGGCCCTTCGCGACCCCGGTCACCAGGTCGGCGAACTCGGCGGCCGTGACGTCCACCCACTCCTCGCCGCGGAGCCGGGAGAACAGCACGAGTTCCGGGGTCTCGCGGGCATGTCGGTAGACCGACCGCACGAGGGCGTCGTCGTCGGAGATGGTGAAGGTGGGCGGGGTCGCGTACTCACGCATCCGGGTCGCCTCCGCTGTTGTCGGGACTGGAATCTGATGTGGCCGTGCGGAATCGGTGAAGCAACCGGGCGAACTGCTCGACGTCGTCGCCCGTCCACCCCCGAACGCGGCCGGAGACCTCGGCGAGTCGCTGCGCGCCGGCCGCGGCCAGCACGTCGCGGCCGGAGGGGGTGAGGGTCAGCGGATGACCGGCGCGCACGGGGCCCGCCTCCGCGCTGACCCATCCGTGATCCAGACATCCGCGGATCTGCCGGGACACCGTGGAACGGTGCACCCCGAACGCCTCCGCGATCTCGGTGGCCCGGCACCCCGGATTCCTCTCGATGAACGAGAGCACCGAGTGCTGGGCGAACGTCGGGCCGTCGGAATCGGCGCGATCACCGGTCATCAACTGACGCACCAGGTGCACGAGCTCCTCGTGTACCTGTGCAACAGCCAGTTCGTGTTGCATTACGCAACTATACCGCCGTTGCGGCCGAGTGAATACCGCCGGTATGCAGCCGCCCGAGTGATTCCGGCTACGGCCGCTCAGATCGGAGTGCGAACTCGGTGTACCGACCGACGGCGGTGAATCCGATCCGGGTGTACACCGGTGCCCCCTCGGAGCTCGCTTGCAGGACGGCGATCCGCGTCCCGGCCCTGCGTGCCACGTCCAGGGCGGCCAGCGTGACCGCGGTGCCGTGACCGCGGCGACGGAACTCGTCGAGAGTGACGACGCCGTACAGGCCGGCGACACCATCACCGATGTGCACCTCGGCGCCACTGACCGGACGTCCGTCGAGGTACCCGACGACGAAGGTGCTCGCGCACGACGGACGCAGGATCGCCTCGGCGGCCGTGTCGAAGTACGAGACCACGGTGGCCGAGGCCGGCGTCCAGTTCGCCGCCATCAGTGACGCGTAGTCGCGGAGCGTCCGCCGATCGCGGACGGTCTCGACCCGCAGATCCGACCGGGCGGCGGGAGCCGGGACGTCGGAAAGTGATGCGGTCATCGCCGATTCGGATTCCTGCTCGACGAATCCGTGCACCGTCAGCAGGGCACGCAGATCCGCGGGGGTCGACGCCGGGCCCACCCACCACGAGAACGGGCGCCCCGTCGCGCGCACGAATGTGGCGGTGTCCTCCACCCGCCCCGGCGCGTCGTCGGTCGTGAATCGCGCACGACAGACCAGATTGAAGGTGTCGTCGTGCAGGCCGCTGTCCGCAAGCAGAAGGTCGTCGGCGACCCGCACCCGCGCACCGGGTATCGCGGAGTGCAGGTGCGATGCGTGAGATGCCAGATTCGCGTCCATCGCCCCGAGTATCCGATTCACGTCCCGATCCTGGGCAATCCGATGCACCCTTCTCGTCGGTGCTGCGCACCGGTGTAGGGCGCAAAACCGGTGTGCGCATGCCGGGGCCGGCGGGGTTCGGGAACGGTGGAATGTCCCCGGAAATGCCGGGAGGCCCGGGACCAGACAAAGTCTGATCCCGGGCCTCCCGGGGATGATATGTACGGCGGTGTCCTACTCT
>NZ_BAABFB010000041.1:0-19222 GCF_039540555.1 Rhodococcus olei
ACCCGGTGACATGCGCAGATATACCCGGTGCCATACCTGTCTTCTGGTACCCGCGGCCGCACCACCTGCCCTTTCGGTGGTGCACCGGGACCGGAACGTCCACCACACCGAGGCGTGGGTGCGGCAAGAGTTGGCCGCGCCGCGGCCACCGACTTCGGTGACAGTGACCTTGTCGATGCCGGCCGCCACGTAACGGACCGGCCTGAGTGGCGAGGTGTGCGGGACCGTCGGAGCGTCCGCGACAGCTCCGGCGGCCCCTCGCGTCGAGCCACGCACCCCACGACGACGGTCCCGTGCGTGCCCGATGGTCTTCGACCCCTCACGTGTGCAGCAGGTGTACAGCGCACAAGTCAGCCGCCCGATCGGATATGTCCCGAAATGCACGGTCGACGTGTTGCATACAACACAACGATTCGAGCCGATTCGAGTATCGATCACCGCCCCCGCGGCACATGGTTGACGATTCGGCACCGGGCGCCGAAGTCAGCGCCACCCCTCTGACATGCGAACTTGCGTGTGCCGCCCAGTCACGGGACAGCCGCCGAGGCATGCCGCCGACCAGCACGCAGGCGAAAGGACCGCATACGCCAACCAAGCAACTTCTTGGTTCGAAATTCGCGAGTCACATTGGGGCGCAGATAATCTGACGTCCGCGTCGTTGTCGCCCCTCCGCGCAACGGCGAAGGCCCGCCGTCTCAACCCCCCAGGGACGGCGGGCCGCCCTGTGCAGCAGGACCCCCACACCGTGTCGGGGAAACGCACATCGAGGAGAACCGATGAGGATTCCGCGGTGGATCGGCGGCCCCGCGGTGATCGCGCTGTCCGCAGTCGACGCCGCACTCGAGATCCAGATCCGGGCAGTGCGGACACTCGCCCGCACGCTGTCCAGCGGCATGGGCACCGACGTCGCGGTGCAGGTGGCAGAATTCACCGCCCGCGACGGCGAAGACCCGGGGCCGACACGTACCGCGGCTCACCCGGCAACCCCCGACGCCTCGTAGAAGCGTGCGGCACGACAAGAAGCAGCCTCCGCGACAAGGGTCTTCGCGTCACTCCGGGTGTGGTGGCCGCGGTGTTGGCAGTGTCTGCACCAGATTCAGCAGCGCGCGAGGCGCGCAACGGCCACGGGCCGCGGGCGGCGGGGTCGGCTCGGGGGTTCATACGGCACGTCCGATCTGCAGGTTCAGCCAGTCCGAAAGCCACTGAATGGCGTTGCGGCGGGCATTGTCGACGACGAGGCTGTTGTAGTTGGTGTGCGCGCGGGGGCGAAGAAGTGTCCGGCACTGAGCCCTTCACCGACCAGCAACACCAGATCCTCGGCGCCCTGCGACTGGGACAGCTTGGTCAGCGAGGTCGACAGTTTTGGCAGGTCGAGGGTTTCGGCCTGCGCCGAGATGCTGGTCGCGACGGTGTTCGCCTGCCGCCCCAGAAGCTCGGGCGCGGCCTTCGCGGCCTTCCCCGACAGCATGTTCACCGCGACCGACGCGAGATCCACACCGACGGGGAGTAGTCCGGTCATCGCCGCGCCTGCGCCGAGCGGCTCCGGAAGCTGCCCGGGCGGGGCAGCAGCTTCTCCACCGCGGTCCAGGCAATCTCCTGGATCTGACCAACGATGTTGGCCAGCCGGACGACGTCGACGCCTGCCAGGATCGACGACACGAGCGCTGCGATCTGCGCGGCGCCCGACGGGTCGGGGATGACCGACAGCACCTGCGAGACCCACCCCAGGTCCACAGCTGCGGCCATCTTCACCAGCGGTGCGAACTGGTTGTTGAGCTGGCCGGCCACCTCATGCGCGCCGCCCGCGGAGGTTGTTCACGGCTTCGGCGGGTAAGCCTGCCTGACAAGCGAAGGCCTCCGGTTGTGAACTGGAGCTGTCCAGTTCACCGCTTTACCCACCAGGAGGCCTTCGTATCCCACTGCTCCAGCGGCTGAATCGTGTCGTGGGCTGCTGCCGGGAACTACTCGTCCGACGATGCCGGTACCAGTGAACACACCTGGTCCTGCTTGCCTGCGCTCGCCATGGGTATTCGCCCGTGGCTACCGCTCGCAGTCGGAGACCCTCGCCGTGTGCTCGACCGGCACAGCCCACGCCGAGAAGGAGAGTTCGTGCTCACGAGATCCGCAGTCGGATAGAGTTTCGTATCCTTCTGCGGAGGAGCACCCTTGTCGATCGTTGACCTCGGAAACGAGGACCGTCTCCTGTGGCGCTTCGTGATCGTCGACAACGAGCCGGACTTCTACGAGAGACCGGAGATGTCATTCGATCCACCTGGTGCGTGGCTCGATGCCGTCGTGGCGGTAGCCCGTGACCTACGTTGTCTGCGCTACGGACGTGACGTCAACCCGGACAGGTTGATGTGGGAACTGTCCATCGGCGCAGACTTCGCCGTCACGATCGGATGGAACGCAGCGGCTGGTATCAGCGGGTTCGGCTTGTGTCACGGGCTGTCGATGGATGCCTCCTTCGCCGAAGCTGCGATGTGGGTTGCGGACACAGCCCAGGCCCAGCTGGCCGGCAACGACTTCGTCCAGTGGCCCAAGCATGGCCGCCATCTCCTGGTGACGCAGCAGATCGACGGAACACCCGTCTGGCTCAACCCACACACCAACAATGCGATCTTCCCGATCGGTGACTTATGCACAGCTGCCAACCGGTGAACTCGACCACCCACCTGTACCTCGCCGGTCCGCCGCCCTAGTCGGGCCGCGTCGCCGACTACAGGTGCTCGGCGGTGTGTTAGCCGATGGTGGTGCTCAGGGCGTCGAGTTCGGCGAGCACATCGATCGCGGCCCGGACCTGGTTGCGCCGGCTCTCCGGCAGCACCTCGGCCGCGGTGAGCCGAGCCCGCTGTACGTGCTCGCGTCGGTGGTACCGGTGATCTCCTGCGCGGTGTCCGCGGCTGAAGATCGGGCGCCCTGCAGAGCGTCGATGATCTTCTCGTCCGCGGAATTGCTGCGCGGCCGGGGCGTGGACAGAATCCTGCGCAGCCTCGCTGGAAACGACCGCGGCACGGGCCACGTACTCGACGAACCCGTCGGCGTCGCGCACCTGGATGACCTGGCCGATCAGGCCCGGTGACGTCCTCGTGCCCCTCGGCCTGCGCCACTGCGAAAGGTGCAGCCTCGGCACAAGTCTGCCGCGTGTACTCGCCGTAGAGGCCGTCCTTACCGGCGAGGTACCACCGACGCTGGTGATCGCCCGAGCCGCAAGAGCCCGCAATCGCAGGAAACGTTTTCGGTCAGGCGATCCCGCCACGCGCAGCCACGCCGCCGCGCGTGATGGCTGCGTTGCAGTTCGCGGTCACCGTGGAGTCCGCAGCAGCTCACAGACGGCTGTTCAACCCTCCGATGGGTCAAACGAGCCACCATCGATGTGTGGGGTTACTGTCGTTCAGATGCTGCCGGGAATGTCCAGGACATCGATCCCGGCCGTCGCCCGCAGCAAATCCCAAAGGTCGGCGCGATCGTGCAGCGCATCGGTTCCGAGGACCGTGAAGTCGGTGGGCGCTGTCGGGGTCCCGGTAGTAATCGCCGAGAATCCAACGATGTTCGGCCTTCTGCCTGGTGAAGGACGTGATCGAGGAACCAGGTCCTACGCCGTGGGTGCGGTGCCGCTGACGATGCGGTGGATGGTGGAGCGGCCGACGCTGTACTCGTCGGCCAGATCGGCGAGGCTGGAGTCGTCGTCTGGATCGTGGTAGCGGCGGTGGATCGTTTTCCGTGCAGCCAGGGGCAGTTTCGGCTGTTTGCCCTTGAGTCGGCCCTTGGCCCGGGCCTTCGCCATCCCCTCCCGAGTGCGGAGGTGGTTCAGGTTGGCCTCGAATTCGGCGACCATGGCCAGGGTTTGCAGGAACAGCTTGCCGAACGGGTCGTTCCAGTCGTAGATCGAACTCCCGAGCCCGAACAGCACGTCGCGTTCACGCAAACCGGTCAGGACCTCGCCAGCCTCGGCCATGTTGCGGGCGAACCGATCGAACTTCGTCGTGGTCAGCACCACCGGCCGCCCGTCGACGGCCGCCGCGGCGGAGGTGACCGCGGAGAGGGCGTTGTCCAGTCCGGTCCGGTTCTTGCGGCTGGTGCCAGAGAACCCCTTGTCGATGAAGATCCGCTCGGCCGGTACCCCGAGCGCGAGCAGCTGCTCGGTTTGGATCCCGACGTCCTGTTCGTCGGTGGAACAGCGCACGTATCCGACGAGGAAGGGCCCGGCCACACCCCGATCGTTTCATGTGACGGGGGTTCACCGGAACAGTTCGCGGAACACCTCACCGGAACACCGATGACCAGGGCGGGGATCCTCCCGCCGTGGTGTTCCGTTGGTCGATCGTCATACGGAACACTTCTCTGAACTTCGCAAGTTCCCACGGCTCGCCGGGGGCGACGAGTTCGGGGCGAGCCGGTCAGCCGATGTTTGACGGGTAGCTGTAGAACGGGGTTGTGCGATGCCGCCACAACGCCTCGTGGCGGCATCGCTGGGGTTACGTCGAGTCTGTGCCGACGGTGGTGCGGAACGGGCCGGGTTCGGCATGGATGTTCCACAGCCGGTTGGCCAGGGCTTCGGGGTCATAGAGTGGGTCGGCGCCGCCGATCGCGCCGGGAATGATGAGCTGCCCGACGCGGATGTTGTGCGGTGTGAGGGCTTCGTGCAGCATTGCGCCATAGGCGGATTCACCGGCGAAGGCGATTGATGTGCCCGCGACGTCGCCATTGGGTGTGGCGGCGCTGGAGCCGTTGACGAAAAGAATCGTTCCATGTCCCAGCTGCCGCATTCCGGGAAGTACCTGTGTGACGGCGGTCAGCGGTCCGAGGATGGAGAACTCGGTGGCCGCGGCGAGGTCGTCGGCTGTTGTCTCGAGCACCGGGCGCAGGAAGTCCTTGCGCGGGACCGGGCTGTACTGCAACACCTCGATCGGGCCGAGCTCGGTGCCGGCCTGCTCGAGCGCGGCGGTCAGCTGCGACCGATCCTGGACGTCGGCGGCGTATCCGCGCGCGGTGATCCCGTGCTCGGTCAGTTCGGCAGCGAGGTGGTCGAGGGTGTTCTGGGTGCGCGAGATCAGTGCGACCGCGAAGCCCTGTTGTCCGAACCGCCTGGCTGTTGCCGCGCCGAGCCCGGGGCCGGCGCCGATGATCGCGATCGTGGTCATTCTGCGTCCTTTAGACAAGGTTGAGTCGTCGAGCCGCTAGTCGCCTGTGGTGCGTGTTGGTTGATCGGCTGCTGCGGTGTCGGTGAGGGTGGTGGCGGCCCAGTTGGCAAGCAGGGTCATGGCGTCAGCGGACGCGCTGCCGGGTTCGACGCTGTAGAGGGTCAGGACCAGTCCGGGATCGGCGGGCAGTGGCATGGTTTCGTAGCCGATGGTGATGTCGCCGACGACGGGGTGGTGGAAGCTTTTCGTGCCCGTGTAGTGCAAGCGCACATTGTGTTTGGCCCAACGGGTACGGAATTCGTCGCTGCGGGTGGACAATTCACCGACCAGATCGGAGATACCGCGGTCGTAGGGGTCGCGGCCCGCGTCCGTGCGCAGCAGGTTGGCCGCGCTGTCGGCCATGTGGTCCCAGTCGGGATAGAACTCGCGGGCGCGGGGGTCGAGGAAGCAGAACCGTACGAAGTTGACCGGTTTGCTGGGGTCGGGGTGGAAGGGGTCGTGGTAGAGCGGGGCGTAGAAGGCGTAGGCGAGTTGGTTGGCGGCGACGAGGTCGTGGCGGGCGTTGCGCACGAACGCGGGCCCGGTGTAGCCGTCGAGCAGTCGCTGCACCATCGGCCGCACCGCCTTGCTGGTGCGGCGTGAGTGAGCCCTTTGCGGGCGGGTGAGGGCGCTGCGATGCAGGTCGAACAGGTGGGAGCGTTCGGCCTCGTCGAGTTCCAGGGCGCGCGCGATGGCGTCGAGGACCGATTCGGAGATGCCGTTGACCTTGCCGCGTTCGATCTGGGTGTAGTAGTCGACCGACAGCCCGGCCAGGGTCGCGACCTCCTGCCGACGTAGCCCGGGCACGCGGCGTTTGGCGGCGTCATAGACCGGCAGCCCGACCTGGTCGGGGGTGATCTTGGCCCGCCGCGACGCCAGGAACTGTCCGATCTCGGCGACTCGGTTGGTGGACTCCATAGAACCGAGGCTACGACCTGCGCGAAGACCTGTGCCAGGTGCTGTGAGAGGGGTGCTGCCAGCACCCCTCTCATCTCCGCCTCCCACACCGGCGGTCAGCGGCGTTGCATGGAGCCGGAGCGCACAGGTGCTCTGAGACCGAATTCTTCGACACCGACGAGGTGACATGACCACGCGAATGCCTGTCCGACCGAGCACGAACGCTCGCCTGCCCGTGCTGGTGTATGTGCTGGCGGCCGGGATCTTCCTGATGGGCACGACCGAGTTCATGGTCGCCGGGCTGCTGCCAGACGTCGCCACCGACCTGAGCGTGGATATCGCCCGGGCTGGGCTGCTGGTCACCGCGTTCGCGGTCGGAATGATCATCGGCCCACCGGTGATGGCGCTGGCCACGCTGCGCTTGCCCGCCCGAGCCACGCTGGTCGGGGCGCTGATGGTGTTCTCCGCCGGGCACGTCGCGGCCGCGGTCAGCGACTCGTTCACCGTCGTCACCGCCTCCCGCGTGGTCACCGCGTTGGCGACGGGCACGTTCTGGGCGACCGGTGCGGTGGTGGCGGCCGCGGTCGCCGGACCCGGGGCGAGCGCTCGAGCACTGGCGGTGATGTCGGGCGGATTGAGCCTGGCCGTGGTCGCCGGAGTCCCGCTAGGCACCTTCGCCGGCCAGTTCACCGGGTGGCGTGGCCCGTTCTGGATGCTGGCCGTGCTAGCCATCCCCGCGATCGTCGCTGTCGTTCGGTTCGCCCCGGCCACCGCGACCGGGGACGACGGGAGGGTGTCGGTGCGCTCGGAGATCTCGGCGGTCCGGCCGTGGCGGGTGTGGGCGGTGCTGGCCGCGATCATGTTGGCTCAGGCAGGGTTCCTCGGCGCTTACAGCTTCATCAGCCCGCTGCTGACCGACCGCGCGGGAATCTCTGTCCCGCTGGTGCCGCTGGTACTCGTCGGCTTCGGTATCGGCGCCCTGGCCGGCACCGCGCTGGGCGGGCGGATCGGCGACCGGTGGCCGCTGGCCACCATCGCCGTGGCGGTGGCAGTGACCTCGGTTCTGCTGCTCGTCGTGGCGGCGACCGCGAGCCACTCGGCGATCGTGGTGGGTCTGGTTGTCGTCCTGGGCGCCTCAGGGCTCGGGGCGAACCCGGTGCTCATTGCCCAGACCATGCGATTCGCCGGTCACGGGTCTCGGCTGGCGTCCTCGCTGGCGACCGCTGCGTTCAACCTCGGCACCGCCGCGGGTTCGGCGCTGGCCGCCACCACATTGTCGACGTCACTGGGTGTGGTCGGGCCGGCGGTCCTGGGCGCCGCGATCACCGCCACAGCGCTGATCCCGATTGCACTGCTGGCCACCACCCGGGCGCGTCCTGCCGCCGATAGCACGCCGACCCGACCCCGTGATGAGACGCTGCGGATCCCCGCAGGAGTGAGCTAGACCGTGCCGACTACCGGTATCGACAGGAGAAACACCATGCGCCCCATGATCACCGGGCTGGCAGTCCTCGCGACCGCCGTCGCCGGACTCACCGCCTGCGGGAGCGCATCGGACTCGGCCGCGACCAGTTCGGTTGCCGCGTCACCCACAGCGCAACCCTCGACATCACAACCAGGCCAGGAAGGATCATCCATGCAGATTCGGCTCAGGATCGGCGGGGCGGAGGCGACCGCACGGCTCTACGACAATGCGACCGCCCGGGATTTCGCGTCCCTGCTGCCGGCCACGATCACCCTGCACGACCTGGGCGGCCGCGAGAAGGCCGGTGCGCTGCCGCGTGACCTCGCCGATGGGCAGGGCCAGAGCGGCTACCGGGCCGGGCAGATCGGTTACTGGTCCCCGAGCAGCGACCTGGCCATCTACTACCGCGAAGACGGGTTCCGCATCCCCAGCCCAGGGATCGTGATGATCGGCGAGATCGAAACCGGCCTCGACACCATCACCGACGCTGACGGCAACGCCACCGTCTCCATCGCCGCAGCCTGACCCGCCACCCACCGAAAGGACGACGCTCGTGAACCCCACCTATTACTTCTCCGACCAGGTCGCCTTCGTGACCGGCGCCGGCTCCGGCATGGGTCTTGCCACTGCGCGGGCTTTCGCCGAATCAGGATCCGCGGTGGCTCTCGCCGATGTCGATGACGACGCGCTGAGCACCGCGGCCACCGAGCTGCGTGACGCCGGTCGCCAGGTGCTGACCGTGCACTGCGACGTCTCCGACGAGACTCAGGTCGCCGCCGCGGTCGCTTCGACGGTCGAAACGTTTGGCCGCCTGGACTTCGCCTACAACAACGCCGGAATCCAGTCCCCGATCATCGATGCCGCAGACGAGCCCGCCGAGACCTTCGACCGGGTCACCGGGATCAATATGCGGGGGGTGTGGGCGTGCATGAAACACGAACTCGCCCACATGCGCACCCAGGGTTCCGGGGCGATCGTGAACTGTTCGTCACTGGGCGGTCTGGTCGGTCTACCCGGACGCGCCGCCTACCACGCGTCCAAGCACGGTGTGATCGGGCTGACCCGTTCGGCGGCACTGGAATACGCGCCCCGCGGCATCCGGATCAACGCGATCTGCCCCGGCACGATCGAAACCCCGATGGTCACCGAGATGTTCGCCTCCGGGGACCTCGACCCCGCTCAGGCGGCGGCCGATCAGCCGATCGGGCGGTTGGGCACCGCTGAGGAAATGGCCGCCGCCGTGCTGTGGCTGTGCAGTCCCGGCGCGAGCTTTGTCGTCGGTGTTGCGCTGCCCGTCGACGGCGGCTACACCGCCCGCTGACCAAACCTCAGACAAGGAGCACAACCATGCGTGGAGTAGTGATGTACGGCCCCGGCGACGTGCGCGTCGTCGACCGCGAAGACCCGAAGATCATCGACCCGACCGACGCGCTCATCGCGATCACCGCGACCTGTATCTGCGGATCGGACCTGTGGCCGTACCGCGGTGTCGAACCAGTCGACCACACCTTGATGGGACATGAGTACGTCGGCGTCGTGGAGGAAATCGGCGACGCCGTGGCGACCTTGAAGGTCGGTGACTTCGTCGTCGGCTCGTTCTGCATCTCCGACAACACCTGCGAGATCTGCCGAGCCGGATACCAATCCCGCTGTGTGCACGGCTCGTTCGTTGCCGGGGCGATCGGTACCCAGTCAGAGCTGGCCCGCATCCCCTACGCGGACGGAACCCTCGTCGCCACGCCCGGTCAGCCGGACCAGGACCTGATTCCCTCGCTGCTGGCGGCCTCCGACGTCTTGGGAACCGGCTGGTTCGCCGCTGTCGCCGCCGCGGCCGGGCCCGGCAAGACCGTCGCGGTGGTCGGCGACGGTGCCGTCGGACTGATGGGGGTGCTCGCCGCGAAACAGTTGGGCGCCGACCGCATCATCGCCATGTCCCGCCACGCCGACCGTCAAGTCCTGGCACGCGAATTCGGCGCGACCGACATCGTCGACACCCGTGGTGATGAAGGCGTGACCGCGATCAAGGACCTCACGAACGGGCTCGGCGCGCACAGTGTCATCGAAGCCGTCGGCAGCCAGGAATCGATGATGCAGGCCATCCGCTCCACCCGCCCCGGAGGGCACCTCGGCTACGTCGGAGTCGCCCACGACGGCGTCACCCTGCCCGCCGACCAGTTGTTCTTCGCCGAAGTCCACCTGCTCGGCGGCCCCGCACCCGTGCGCCGGTTCCTGCCCGACCTCATCGACCGCGTCTGGAACCGAACCATCGACCCCGGCAGGGTCTTCGACCTCACTCTGCCCCTCGACCAGGCCGCCGAAGGCTATAAGGCGATGGATGAACGCCGCGCCGTCAAAACCCTTCTCACCGTCTGACTCATCGAATACACCGCACCAGGAGCACCGCCATGAAGACCACGACCACGACGCCGCGACGACGTCCTCGCCGCTTGGCCCGTATCGCCGGCGCCGGTATTGCAAGCCTCGCTGTCCTGGCCGCCTCGGCCTGCTCCGGCACTGATCCAGCCGCGGCCACGGCCGTGTCACCGATAGTGGGCCTGGCTCCCGGCGACCTCTCCCACGGCGCGGACAACTTCTACAGCAGCGACCAGGTCACCATGACCCCGGTCAAGTTCAAGAACCAGTACCTGATGGACGTCACCGGTAACTTGTTCGTCCCCACGAACCTCGCCCCCGGCACGCGGGTCGCGGCGATGGTGGTCGGGCACCCGATGGGCGCGGTCAAGGAACAGTCCGCCAACCTCTACGCCACCAAGATGGCCGAGCAGGGCTTCGTCACCCTTGCCCTGGACCTCGCGTTCTGGGGCGGCAGCGACGGTGAACCCCGCAACGCCGTCGCCCCCGACCTCTACACCGAAACGTTCTCCGCCGGCGTCGACTACCTGCGCACCCAGAACACCGTCGACCCCGAACGCATCGGTGCCCTCGGCGTCTGCGGCAGCGGCAGCTTCGTCATCTCCGCCGCCAAGATCGACCCCCGCATCAAAGCCGTCGCGACCGTCAGCATGTACGACATGGGCGCAGCCAACCGCAACGGACTCAACCACTCCGTCACCGCCGCTCAGCGCCAGGCGATCATCGCGCAGGCCGCCGCCCAGCGAGACGTCGAATTCCGCGGCGGGCCGGTCGAATACACCAGTGGGACCGTGCACGAACTGACCGCGGACTCCACCCCGATCGAGCGCGAGTTCTACGACTTCTACCGGACCCAACGCGGCGCGGTCACCCCCGACGGCGCCACCGCTGACACCACCACCCACCCGACACTGTCGAGCAACACCAAGTTCATGAACTTCTACCCGTTCAACGACATCGAGACCATCTCTCCGCGCCCGATGCTGTTCATCACCGGCGAGAACGCCCACTCCCGCGAATTCAGCGAAGAGGCATTCCGCCTCGCCGGTGATCGCAAGGAGCTGGTCATCGTGCCCGGTGCCGGACACGTCGACCTCTACGACCGGACCGATCTCATCCCCTTCGACAAGCTCACCGACTTCTACACCCAGAACCTTTCCTGACGATGCAAGCCCTCACGGCGATGAGTGTTCATAGGCACTGAAAGCCACCACAGGTATGCCCGGCGTGTACCAGTTTCACGCGCCGGGCATACCTGTGGATGCGGCACCATCGAACCTCGTCCGAACGCGGCGACAACTCCCACGCCGACACAAACCCGCCCCCACGGTGTACCAGTTCCGTCGCGAAGGGAGGGACTGCCCCCGGGGCAGTCCCGGACGGACAAACAGCGGTCAATACAACAGTGAACAGCCCGCCGGGGTCAGAACAGGGTGTCGCGCACACGCAGCGGCCGGTATCCAGTGGGGTCAAGTTGGGCGAGTTCGGCGTCGATGTCGACCTCGATGGCGCCGAAGAAGTTGATGTTCTCACTGTGCGCCGGGGAGATGTGCGCGAGGACGTCGTCGTCGATCCGGCGCCCGGACCGCCGCAACTGTTCGGCGGCGAGGCCGTAGTACTCGGTGGTCCAGGCGATGACGGCGTTGGTGGCCAGGGTCAGGCACCACGCCTGCTCGGTCTGGGCCTCCAGTTGTCTGGCCCGCACCGCGCCTTCGTGGGCGTAGAGCAGGTCCCGGCGCAGCGCGTGCAGGGACTCACCCTTGTTGAGCTGGCGGGAGATCCGGCGCCGGTAGTCCGGGTCGGACAGGTACTTCGCGGCGTAGATCGTGCGCCGCATCGCCCCGTACTCCTTGAGCGCCGCTGCGAGCGCGTTCTGCCGGCCCGACGCGGACAGCTTTCCGACCAGCAGGGACGCGGTGGCGTGCCCGAACTTGAGCGATCCGGCCAACCGAAGGAGGTCGTCCCAGTGGTCGGCGATCAGGTCGAGGTTCACCTTGCGGGTCAGCAGCGGCCCGGCGTGCGGGAAGTCGGTCTCCACCTGGGCGCGTGACCCGGCCCGGTAGAGGGTGATCTTGCCGAGGTCGCGGATGCGGGGCGAGAGCTGCAGCCCGAGCAGGTCGAACAGCCCGAAGTTCACCAACGTCACCCCGTGGGTGTCGGTGGCATGTTCGCTGATCGGCAGATCGGTGGCGTTGCCGAGGATTTCGTCCAACACATAGTGGGCTTCGCGTTTGGTGGCGACGATGACCTTGGTGCCGTAGGTGGCGTGCTGGTCGGTGACGTGGGTGTAGGTGGACAGTCCCTCGTTCGCGAAATAGCGACTGAGCGCCCGCGCGGTGACCGACTTTCCGCGGGTCGGGAACCTCTGCCCGTCCGACGAGGACAGGGTGCCGGCGCCGAAGATACTGGTGAGCGGTAGCCGTTGGTGGTGGTCGATGATCGTCAGGTTCGCCGCCCGCAGCGTCTCCTCGCGGACGTACCACTCGGAGGTCCAGGCGAGGAGGTCGTAGGAGATCCCGCATGATTCGGCCATCCGGGTGAGCCCGAGGTTCGTCGCGTAGGCGAGGAGCACCGCGATGAGGTTGCGTTTCAGCTCGGGGCTGCGGGCGTGTTTGCCGCCGGCGTGGGTGAAGCAGTCCAGGTAGCCGGTGCGTGTGTCCAGTTCGATCAGCAGGGACACGATCGGCGCGAACGGCAGCATCTGCGTCAGCTCCGCTTTCATCGCGATCGCTTCGGCCGGCACGTCCTCCGCCGTGAGCGGTGAGATCACCAGCTCACCCGCGTCGTCGAGGCGGACGGGTCCCTCGCCGCCGGCGAGCACCTCCTCGAGTTCCCCGACCGCGTCGTGGAGTTCATCGACGGTTGCCGCGAGGGCGCGGGCGGGGTCGGCTGGTTTGCCGACGAGGCGGCAGAATTCGTCGCGTTGCAGCTGCCACTGGTCGGCGGTGAGCAGGTAGGCGGCCGGGTCGGCGTAGCGGCGCGAGCCGGGCACGTGCACGTCGCCGCTGCGCAGTCCGTCCCGCAGCCCGAGCAGCACGCACAGCTCCCAGTAGTGCCGATACGCGCTGGTGTTGCCCGACTTCGCGGCGATGTCGAGGTAACCGCGCCACTTTGTCGGCACGAACCCTGTCGGCGCGTCGCCTGGGACCTTCCGCGCCCCCGTGGCGTTCAACTCCCGCAGCACGTCCACCGCGGCCAGCAGCTCCGTGGCCGCGGTGCCGCCGGCGAACCCGACCGCAGAGAGGACCTGCGGGGTGAACTGCCGCAGGTACCCGTACGAGTTGTCGAGGGCGGCCAGGTGCCCGTGATCGCGCGGCAGCCGCGGTACGGCTTGCGCGACCGCGGCCCGCAGTCGTTCCCATCCGATCCGCTCTCCGCGGATCAGTGCCCCGATCTCCTCGTCGCCGATCACCGGGTCGCAGACGATCGCCAGCAGGTCGTCGAGTAGCCCCTGCCGATCCTCGCCGGTCTTGCCGCGTGCGGCTAGGTCGTCACGCATCCGCCGTTCGGCCTTGCCCAGCCGGGCCGAGACGGCCTGGTCGAACAGTTGCACGACCTCGTCGAGGACGTCGGTGGCCGACTGCGCCAGCACGGTGAGCAGGATCGGGTACCGGCGTTGCGGATCCCTGCGTTCGAGGCCCTGCCCGGTCAGGCGGCGCCCCATCGCGGCCAGGAACCTGCGCCGCTCGGCGGGGAGCACCGACAGGTCGACCTCGTCGGCGCCGAGACCGCGCAGGAACTCGAGCTTCGCGACCTCGGCCTTCACCGCCGTCGCGGACGCCTCCGCCGGCCCCGTCGCCAGCCACCGCAACCGGGTCATTCCGATCACCGGGTCGACCGCCAGCAGTGCATCGAGCTGCGTGCACCGCTCGGGTGTGAACTCGTGCGCCAGCCGGTCGAACGTCTCTCGTTGGGCCTGTGCTCGGGCGTGGGCGACCCGCTCGACGAGTGCGACCGGCCCAGGGCGGACCACTCGCGCCGAGATCAGGTACTCGCACGCCAACCGGAACAACAGGGTCGGCGAGTCGTGCTCGAGTGCCCGTGCGAGAAGGAACTCGTCGAGCTCCTTCAACGCCAGCTCGCCGGCGGGCCGCCACCCCAGGTACTGGGTCACCAACCGCAGGTGCTCGCTGCGGGTCTGTGCCCGGCGCCCATAGGAACGAAGTTCCGCCACATCGACATTCAGCTGTTCAGCCAGACGTGCCACCGCCACCGGCGGCGCGGTGGCGACCTTGTCCGGCACGAACCCCAGCCACGGCAGGCTGCACAGGATCACCGACAGTCCCAGACGCACACCAGCCCCACGTCCCTGCGGCGCAACGAATGCCAGATCCGTCGGGGTGAGGGTGAAGTACCGGAACAGCTCCTCGCAGCTGATCTCCGGGAACTCCCGGAGACGCTGCAACTCCTCGCCCGCGAACACCCGCGTTGCCACGAACCCTCAGCCTCCAGCTGCTTCGATCGACCTCGTCGGCAGCCAAGCCAAGCACCAACCACCCCATTCGGCAGCCGGAACCGTCAGATCGTCCTCAACCAGGGCGTATTCCGAACTTCGTTGGATTCTCGGCGATTACTACCGGAACCCCCTGTCACCGTGCGGGTTTGGTCTCCGCTCTGCGCAAACAGCGCGTAGCAGGCGTCCACGTGTGTCATTTCGTGGCGCGCCCAGTAGCGGATCCCGTCGTAGTCCGCCGCGCGGAGCGTCTGCGCCCACTGCTGGGTGAGGTCGTAGTCGGAGGTCGTGGAGATCTCCGATGTCATCCCGAATTGGATTGCAGCGTTAGAGGTTGCGTCGGCGACATGCAGGTCCCGTGTGACCGCGACTACGGAGATGGCGCGTTGAGCGATCTCCGAGCTCGGGACGAGTTGGATGCCGCACCAGGTTTCGAGAAGCGTGATCAGCGCGGATTCGGCGGTGTAGCAGGTCCCGTCGGGGCCGGGAAGGTCGAAGCGGCCACCCAGGCTGGTGCCGAACCACCACGGCGCGAACTTGGCCCCGTGCGTGCGGTACATCGCCGTGGCGGAGGGCACGACCACTACAGGAAACCGTCCCCGGAGTTCATCCGGGGACGGCGGCGGGGCGAGGTGTTGCGTTGCTCGTGAACCGCTCACGAAGCCAGCCGTTCGGCCGCCCGCCGCGCGAGGGTGACGACATCGGTCGTATCGCCGTCGAGGAGGGCCTGCCGGGGTGTGCGGTCTCCGAGTTCGGGCTGTCTACTCGACATCCACGAGGCAATGGTCCAGGACTGGACGTCGGCGTGCGCCCAGGCCTTCAGGACTTCCTTGATCCCCGGGATCGGGATGTGAGGGGTGGTGTCGGTCAGTCCACCGGACCAGTAGCCGATCGACCCGTCCGCGGCGGTGAGACGCAGCACCCGATTGTCCCTGACGGCTTGACTGAGGGCCTGCTTCGACCAGCCGGTGGCGTCGACAGCCTGCTTGTGGGTCAAGATCGCGCCGATGTGGTTTTCCCAGGCTCGACGGGCCTTGAGGTTCGAGAGCACGTTCTTCACCCCGGCGGCGACGTACTTGGCGTCGACGTCGTCGAGTTGCTCAGCGGCCATTCCGCTGGCGGCGAGCTGGTCGTCTACAACCTTTTTGAGTGGCGTGCTCATACCCCCCATCATCCTCGGTCAAGTAGGTCAAGTCAAGTGGTCAACCAGAGTGTCGCGAGGAGCATCGCCACCCGACTGACCTGAAGGCTTCCCTACCGACCCTCCCCGAGCAGGAAGTCCACAGAGCCGATCGGGACGCGGCGCGATCCCGCCCTCGCGCTCGGGAATCCGGACACGGATCCCCCTGCTCGTCGGCGCGAACGACCGAGCGATCCCTCTGCAGATCGCCGCCGGCGGCGGATCCGCCGATCGATGTCAGCGCCCCGGGAACACCTCTGTTCCACACGGCAGAGGAGTCCGTTCGAACATCTCGACGCGTCGCGGCACCACCGCAGCTGCAGCCCACGGCTCCGCCGGGGTCGACATCGCCTTCGAGACCACCCGAAGGAGTCGCGCGTGGACGCAGTATTCAGAGCTGCTGAGATTGACTGAGCGCCCTTCTCCCGGCCGCTCTCACCATCTCATGCAGGCAGGGGTTGCTCGGCCAGGACGGCGTCGAGTCCGCCGCTGTGTGCCATTACGTGGCGGGTAGTTGCGTGACGGTGCTGGTCAGGGCGAGTTGGTGGCCGTACGAGGGCCGCGTCGACGAGCGCCGGGCGACACCCCGAACAGGCCGAGAACCGCTTGCTCGGTCTCGGGTAGTGCGCCCGTGCGCCACCGCTTGATCTGGCGGTAGAGCCACTCCCCCAGACGGTCACCATTGTCGGTGACGTAGTGGACAGGAACCTCACTGGTTCCATGGGATTCGCGGTATGCGGCGAGTTCGGTCAACATCAGAAGACGCTTCGCGTCCGCCCGCGGGACAGGTTCGACCTGCCAGTCGAATCCGACGGCGTCAAGTTCACGCTCACGTTCCGGCGGCAGTGCCCTCACCACGCGCGCGATTCGCTGGCGATCTGCCCAGCGACCAAGCTGAAAACCGTCATTGGAGATGAAATCCCTACCGATCGCCGCACGCCGGGAGTACTCGGCGTACCGGCGGACCACTGGGGAAAGGGCCACCGCCCCTTCCGGATGGGTGCGGCGGCTGGAAGCGACAGGGTCTCGAACTCGCATTGCGCCAGTATGCCCACGAAACCCCCTCCGCGGACAAACTATGGTCCATGAGGAGCCCAGCAGATTTCGGACAGTGAGATTGACTGGTATCAGGCTGCGCCATTCGATTCGAACCAGGCGAACTCCCCTCGTTCGGTGACCGAGTATCCAAACGCGGGATGCAGCCGAATCTGGTTGTACCACAATTTGATATACCGAGCGACGTCCTTCACTGTGTGTTTCCGCGAGGAACACGAACGAACAACCCACACCAACCTCGAATGGTTCCGCATCGACACACCCGACGAACCACACCGCAGCCGACTCGAACGCGATGACGTCCTCCTCCAGGTCACCGCCGACAACCTATGGATCCACCCCTACGCCGTCGTCGACACAGAACCCATCACCATCCCCACACCCACCGCGCGGTCGCACACCTACTTCGGACCCGAATCGGCCTCGAGCGATCCCGGTACCCGACGCCGAAACACAGCTCGCCGACCTCGGACACCCCAAACCCCCGACTACACACCGACCACCGCATCATCTCCCCCAGCCTCAAAACCGCCCTGCTTCGACTCTGGGGCCTCTGACACTTCGCACAAATCCAGCCTGACCGGGGAACACGACACCGCTACATCGACGGCGACATGCCGACATTGCCGCGAACCCAAAACCTGGCCGGGATCCGGACACGAGTATTCAGGCCGGACCCAGGATGCGCGATCGAGCGTCCACGTACCGGCCGACAGGCTCAACTTCGTAGTGTCCGGGTGTTGCAACTCGCGCGGACCCTTCGGATCGGTGAAGATCTGCCCGATGCGCAGCCGTTTCACCGCAGATCGTTCGTGCCTGACCTGCCACACCAGATTCTCGCCGCTCAGCTCGTGTACCAGATCGAAGGAACGGCAATCAGATACGGGGACCCGACCTTCGGCCCGACAGCTGCGGGTCACGTCGGGTACGCACCGGTAGCATCTGCTGAGCGCTGTCAGTGGCGTACGGGGCGGTAGCTCAGTCGGTTAGAGCCGTGGACTCATAATCCATTGGTCGCGGGTTCGAGCCCCGCCCGCCCCACAAAACTCGTCTTTCGTGCAACCCGACTCCCTCCGCGTCCATCGAGAGACGGCGGACGACGAGAACCAAGCGATCAACGAGCTGCGAAGTATTCACAGTGCGCTAGTAGGACTTTGTTAAGTCGGGGACTGTCAGGTAATCGGTTGATCCGGGTCTGGCCGACACGCCGAGCTGAGCTTGGCGGGGAGGCAAGATCATGACCGAAACACTCGATCCCATGGATCAGTCGAAGATCGATCACCAGGAGTTGGCGCGGCAGCTGTTGGCGCAGGCCAAGGCCGAGGGTATCGAGCTGGTCGGGCCGAACGGGCTGCTCAACCAGTTGACGGCGAACGTGTTGGAAACTGCGCTCGAGGCGGAGATGGACGAGCACCTCGGCTACGAGAAACACCAGGTCGATGGCCGGGGCAGCGGGAACTCCCGTAACGGCCGGCGGACGAAGACGGTGCTGACGGAGATCGGCCCGGTGCAGATCCAAGTGCCGCGGGACACCGACGCGTCGTTCGACCCGCAGATCGTCAAGAAACGCCAGAGACGGCTGACCGGGGTCGACGAGATCATCCTGTCGCTGTCGGCGAAGGGCCTGAGCACCGGGGAGATCGCCGCCCACTTCGACGACGTGTACGGCGCGTCGGTGTCCAAGGAGACGGTCAGCAAGATCACCGACAAGGTGCTCGCCGAGATGGCGGACTGGGCCGCACGTCCGCTGGACCCGGTGTATCCGGTGCTGTTCATCGACGCCATCCACGTCAAAATCCGCGACGGCCAGGTCACCAACCGGCCCGTCTACGTGGCCATCGGCGTCACCGTCGACGGACACCGCGACATCCTCGGATTGTGGGCCGGCGACGGCGGCGAGGGTGCCAAGTTCTGGCTCGCCGTACTCACCGAGATCAAAAACCGCGGCACCAGCGACGTGTGCATCGTCGTCTGCGACGGGCTCAAAGGCCTGCCCGAGGCCATCACCACCGTCTGGGGCCGCGCGATCGTCCAGACCTGCGTGATCCACCTGCTGCGCAACACCTTCCGCTACGCGTCACGCAGGTATTGGGATGAGATGTCGCGGGATCTGCGGCCGATCTACACCGCCGCCAACGAGGCGGCGGCCAGCGAGCGTTTCGACGAGTTCGCCGCCAAGTGGGGACCGCGATATCCGGCGATCGTCCGGCTGTGGCGCAGCGCGTGGAGCGAGTTCGTGCCCTTCCTCGACTACGACCCCGAGATTAGACGCGTCATCTGCAGCACCAATGCGATCGAGAGCCTCAACGCGAGGTACCGGCGCGCGATCCGGGCCCGCGGCCACTTCCCGAACGAGCAATCCGCCCTCAAATGCCTGTATCTGGCGACCCGGGCCCTGGACCCGACCGGGAAAGGAAGCGCACGATGGGCAACGAGGTGGAAGCCTGCCCTGAACGCTTTCGCGATCGCGTTCGAGGGCCGGATCACCCCGAGTGAAAGTTAAACCGATGCGCCAGAACCGGATCCACCGAAAATCTGACACTCCCTTAAGTCGGGAAGGTGTGGTGGCAGGTCGGGCAGGTGCCAATCCAATAGGCCAGTGCGCGTTGGAGTTT
>NZ_BAABFB010000042.1:0-17198 GCF_039540555.1 Rhodococcus olei
TCGCTGCTCGCCGCATTGGGTGGTCGGGTGGTCCCGGTGTGCGTCGGCCCGGTGACCGCGGCTCCGCTCAAGGCGCTCGGGGTGCGCACCACGATGCCGGCGCGGGCGCGCCTCGGCTCCCTGGCCCGGCACATCGCCGAGGAACTGCCTCGGCGCGCGATGACGATCCGCGCGGCCGGGCACCAGCTGAGCGTGCGCGGCGGCTGCGTCGTCGTCGACGGCGAGGTCCGGCAACTGGCCCCGGCCGCGATGGCGCTGATGCGTACCCTCGCGCACCGTCCCGGCCGCGTCGTCTCCCGCGAGGAACTGCTGGCCGTCCTGCCGGGCGGCGGCGGCGACACCCACGCCGTCGAGACGGCGATCGCGCGGCTGCGCTCCTGCCTCGGCGCGCCCAAGATCATCCAGACCGTCGTCAAACGCGGCTACCGGCTCGCCGTAGATCCCGGTGAGTGCGGCGACGACGCCGGGAAGCGGCCGTGACCGGGCAGGTCGGGCGAGTCGGGTCCGCCGCGCCTGCGCTGGTGCTGGTCGCCCACGGCACCCGCAATCCCCGCGGGGTCGACCTGGTCGCGGCGCTCGCCGAGGAGGTCGCCGCGGCCGTCGGGACGACCCGCGTCGCGTTCGTCGACGTCCTCGGCCCGTCCCCGGCGGAGGTCCTGCGGGACCTGGCGGTGCCCGCCGTCGTGGTGCCCGCGTTCCTGGCGTCCGGCTACCACGTCCACACCGACGTCCCGCGCGAGGTCGCGGAGTCGGGGCATCCCGACGTCCACGTCACCGCGGCGCTCGGTCCGGACCCGGTGCTGGCGTCGGTCCTGTTCGAGCGGCTGCGCGAGCGCGGGTGGCGCCCCGGCGACGCGGTGGTCCTCGCCGCGGCCGGGTCCTCGGACCGGCGGGCTCTCGCCGACGTCCGGCGGGCGGCGGCGATGCTCGCGGACCTGACCGGCGCCCGCGTCGACATCGGTTTCGTGGCGACCGCGCAGCCGCGGGTCGCCGACGTGGTGTCCCGGGTCCGGCGCGAGACCGGTCGGAAGGTGTTCGTCGCGTCGTACCTGTTGGCGCCCGGGCTCTTCCACACCCGGCTCGCGGCGGCGGGCGCGGACGGGGTGACGGAGCCGCTCGGCGCACACCCGGATCTGGTGCGACTGCTGGTGTCGCGGTACGCCGACGTCGCAGCCGCGGGCGTTCGGCCCGAGCTCGAGGTGGCCCCGGCACGGTGACCGGCGTTGCTCGCCGAGCATCCCGGGTGCGGCCTCGGCGGCCGGCCCGGACTCGGCGGCGGAGCGGCGCAGCGGCCGATCCGCCGCGGCGTCGTCGAGGTGATCACGGTCGGCACCGCGGGGTGACGCAGCGAACATCCGGTGGCCCGACCCGACACCCGGGCCGCCGCCTGCCGATATCCTCGTTCGATGTCATCACTGAATCCCAACCTCACCGGGCGGGTCTTCCCACCGACGACCTACCTCGTCGGTCGGGAGAAGATCCGTGAGTTCGCCCGCGCCGTGCGCTCGACGAACCCGCTCCACCTCGACGTCGACGCCGCCCGCGCCGCCGGATTCGCGGACGTGATCGCCCCGACCACGTTCACCGCCGTGGTGCAGGGCCCCGCGGTGATGCAACTGGTGGAGACCCCGGACACCGGACTCGAGCCGAGCCGCGTCGTGCACGGGTCGGAGCGGATCGAGCACCGCCGCCCGATCGTCGCCGGCGACAACCTGGCCACCACGCTGACCATCACCGACGTCACCGAACGGGCCGGCAACTCGATCCTGTCGACGGTCTGCGAGATCCACGACGAGACCGGATCCCCGGTCGCCACCGTCACCTCCACCCTGCTGCACCGAGGAGACGACGCATGACGCGCGGTGCCACCCCGGTGTTCGCGGACCTCGAGATCGGGATGGTCGTGGCGAAGGCCGATCTGGTCGTCACCCGCGACGACCTGGTCCGCTACGCCGGAGCCTCGGGCGACCTGAACCCGATCCACTTCAACGACGCCACCGCGGCCGCCGTCGGCCTCCCGGGCGTCCTCGCCCACGGCATGCTCACCGCGGGCCTCGCCCTGCAGACGGTCGCGGACTGGATCGGGAACCCGAGCGCGATCGTCTCCTACGAGACCCGGTTCACGCGGCCCGTCGTCGTCGACCAGGTCGACGGCGCCGATCTGTCGATCTCCGCGAAGGTGGCCCGTCTCGACGCCGACGACCGCACCGCGCGCATCGACATCACCGTCTCCAGCGGCGGCCGGACGGTCCTCGGGAAGACCCAGGCCCAGGTCGTGTTCGCGGCCTGAGGCTCGACGCCGGACGACGGGCGGTCACCGCGGCAGCAGCAGCAGTTCCGCGTGCCCGCCGTCCGGTGTGCCGGGCTCGATCACGGCGAGCGCGTCGGCGCCGACCAGCGCACCGAGGTGGGCGGTGCGGACCTGCGACACCCCGACCCACGCGCCGTCCGGCTGCCGGGTGACCGGCACGATCCGCGGCGTGTGCGCGCGGGTTCCGGCCGGGGCGAGTTCGGCCGCGTTGGCGACCGCCCCACTGACCGGGACCGGACGCGGGGCGCCGGTCAGGGCCGCCGCGATCGACGGCGCGGTCAGCAGCACCGTCGCCACCGCCGCGTAGGGGTTGCCGGGCAGCCCCAGGACGACCCGCTCGTCGGGCAGGACCGCGACGACCTGTGAGCCGCCGGGCCGGCACCGGACCCCGTTGACGACCATCCGCGCGCCCGCCCGGCCCAGGGCGTGGCGCAGGTGGTCCGCGGCGCCGCCACCGGTTGCGCCGACGATCACGATCACGTCCGCGTCGATGGTGCCCGCCGCGAGGAGTTCGTCGAATCCGCCCGCCGTGTCCCGCAGGTGGGTGTCCGCCTCCGCCCGCAGTCCGCACCACGAAAGGTAGTGCGGCAGCACGGGTCCCAGCGAGTCTCGGGTCTGACCGTCGCGCAGCGGGCCGTCGCGGCGGATCTCGTCGCCGGTGACGACGACGTGCGCGCGGACCGGTCCCCGCACCAGCAGTTCGGTGACCTCGGCGCTCCGTGCCAGGGAGGCCAGTGCCGCGGTCACCGGCGTGCCTCCCGGGGCGAGGGGCGCGCCCGGCGCCCAGTCCTCGCCGCGGCGGCGGGTGTCGTCGCGATCCGGGGCGTCGGGCCTGCGGGACAGCGTCTGCCCGTCCAGGCCGGCGTGCTCGTCGCGGATCACAGCGGTGGCGCCGGTCGGCAGGTGCGCGCCGGTCGCGATCCGCACGGCGTGCCCCGGATCGAGGACCACCTCGTCGGCGGAGCCGGCATACCGGACGGCGGCGTCGAGTTGCCACGGACCGGGGCCGGACACCGCGTAGCCGTCCATCGCGGACGTGTCGAGGCGGGGCAGCGCGTCGACCGAGACCAGCGGCTGCGCGAGGACGCCGCCGACGGCGGCCAGCGGCGACAGCTCGAGCGCGGGCAGGGTCTCGATGCGGCGGCGGATCGCGGCGCGGGCGTCGACGATCGAGGCGGGGCCGGCATCGTCCGCCGCCCGCGCGGCCGCGAGGTCCTCCGCGGTGTCGCAGTCGGAGATGCCCGACATCTGGACCGTTGCGAAGCCGTGCGGAACAAGCGATTTCATCGCCTGATTGGAGAGCCCGTCCAGCGCGGCGAGACGCGCCGCGAGAACGTCGCGGCGCCAGACCCCGAGCAGGAACTGAACGCGTCCGGTCTCGTCGATCGCGAACGCGGCGTCGGTTCCGCCGCGGAGGGTGTCCCGGAGCCGGTCGACCGCGTCGGCGGTCAGCGTGGGCAGGTCCGCGGCGAGCACCGCGACCACCGCGCTGCCGCCGGCCTCGCGCAGACCCGCGGCCAGCGCCGAGACCGGCCCCGAACCGCGCGGCGATTCCTGGACCTGCCGGATCGTCGAATCGAGCTCGGGCCGGCGGGGTCCGACGACCACCGTCGCGGCGGCACCGGCGACGGCGGCGAGTGCGGTGGTGAGCATGCTGCGCCCGTGGACCTCGAGAGCGGGCTTGTCGACGCCGCCCATCCGGCTGCCGGACCCGCCGGCGAGGACGATGGCGTCAAAGGGTTCGGCCGTCATCGGTCCATCGTCGCACGTGCGGGTACGGCGCCCGCGACACCCGGCGGTGGCCGAACCGATGTCCCCGCGGGCGCCGGAAACACGACCGCTCCCCGCCCCGGGAGTGGGCGGGGAGCGGCCGCTCGGGGTCAGGCGGGGAGCTCGTCGTGGTACTGCGGGCAGTAGACGCCGACGGAGCCGCCGATGAGGTACCCGACCTGGTAGGGGGTGAGGTCGGTCTGGTGGATTCCTTCGGCCGCGATGGTGTCGAAGCTGGTGCCGCGGGCGAACTCGCCGCAGATGTCGTGGGCGAGGCCCACGCCCTGGTCGGGGGTGTCGAAGACGATGCCCTGCTCGGCCATGCCCTCGATGAACCGTGAATCGTCGGCGGACAGGGTCGAGGAGACCGCGGCGTGCGCGACGGCAGCCGCGCCGACACCGCCCAGTGCGCTCAGGCCGATCGAGGCGGCGATGACGGTGGTGCGGGCGGCAGTGCTGAGGGTGAACATCGGAGGGCTTTCTCGAGTCGGTGTGAACTGGCAAGAGAAAGAATCGGACCCGGGCCTGACCGGATCCTTGTCGGATCCTTGACGCCGGATCCGTGACGCCCGATCGTCCGCGCCGATGCGCGGCGACGCCCTGGGGTGGCCGCTAGACGGCCTGCGCCGACGCGGTCCCGGCCTCCGCCTGGGCCCGTAGTGCGTTGACGCGTGCCTCGCCGATCGCGGCGATCGCATCGGTGAGCTGATTCATGAACTCGGCCATCGGTTTTCCGTCCTTCGTCTGCCGGGAGACGAAGGCGCCGTCGAAGCCGGCCATGCCGAAGTGGGCGAGTTCGTCGGCGACGACGGTCGCGATGTCGTCGCCCTCGACCGCGAACGCCGAGTGGATCATGTCCCGCATCAGTTCGCGGCCCTCGCTGCGCACGTCGATGACGGTCCGCATCGCCTCGGCGGCCCCGGCCGCCTCGTTGCTCATCACCAGGACGAGCATCAGGCGCAGGAACTCCTCGTGGTGAACGGAGACCTCGCCCGTCTGCCGCAGGTACCAGCCCAGGCGCTCGCGCGGTGAGCCGCCCGCCGGCGGGTTCCGGTGTGCCGCGCGCATCGCGTCGAAGAAGGCCCGAGCACCGCGGGCCATCACCTCGGACAGCAGGCCGGCCTTCGACTCGAAGTGGTGGTAGAAGGCGCTGCGGGGCAGGCCCGTCTCCTTGACCAGCACCGACATCGACGTCCCCGCGTATCCGCGCGCGGACATGACCCGGGCGGCGACGTCGAGGATCTCCTGGCGTGAGCGCCGACCTCGTCGGTTTCCGTTCGGTGCGGCGTTCTCCATCCCGCCAGTGTAGGTCGCGCCGGGCCTCTCGCCGCCGGGTGCCGGGCCCCCGGATTGCTCCTTGACAGCTCCCGTGGCGCTGTTACGCTGCTCACTATTGGACGGAACGATCGTTCCAAAACATGGCTTGCGGGAGGGCGGCACGGACCGCTCGGTCCCGGGAACTCACATCCGAATCCGCACCGCACGCTGCGGTCGACCACACGAAAGCCCTGCTCATGAACGAGAAGTACGACGCCGACGTCGCGATCGTCGGCTACGGCCCGAGCGGCGTCATCGCGGCGCTCACGCTCGCCAAGCACGGAATCTCCGCCGTCGCTCTCGAGCGCGACCGCGATGTCTACCAGCGCGCGCGGGCCGTCACCGTCAACGACTGGACGATGCGCATCTTCCAGAGCCTCGGCGTGGACGAGGCCGTCAAGAAGGACATGGACCCGCAACGTGCGCTGCGCTGGCAGACCTACGACGGCGTCGAACTGCTCCGCATCGACCATCCGCCGTCGACCCTGGGCATCAAGCCGCGATTCTTCAACATCTACCAGCCCACGATGGAAGCGAAGCTGCGCGAGTGCGCGGCCGAGTACGACCGACTCCTCGACGTCCGGTACGGGTCGGAGGTGGTCTCCCTCGATCAGGACGACACCGGCGTCACGGTGACCGCGAAGGACACCGCCACCGGTGAAACCTCCTCCACCCGTGTGCGTTACGTGCTCGGATGTGACGGCGGCAGCAGCCCGACCCGGGGGCAGCTGGGCGTCGAGCTGCTCGGCGACACGATCGACGTGATGTGGATCGTCATCGACTGCCGCGTCAAGCGGTGGTGGCCCGACCGCAACCTGCTCACGTTCTGGTCGGACGCGAAGCGGCCCGTCGTCGACATCTCGCTCTCGCAGGGCAACCACCGGTGGGAACTGCCGCTCCAGCCGGGGGAGAGCGAGGCGGATTTCGCCACGAACGAGCAGGTGTGGCCGCTGCTCAACGCGCTCGGTGTCACCGAGGACGACGTCGAGATCCACCAGCACGCCTTCTACCGGCATCACACCCGCATGGCCGACACCTGGCGCGTGGGTCGCACCTTCCTGGTCGGCGACGCGGCGCATCTCATGCCGCCCTGGGCCGGGGCCGGGATGCAAACGGGCATGCGCGATGCCTACGACATCGGCTGGAAGTTGGCGGGCGTCATCAAGGGCGAGCTGGACGAGAGTTTCCTCGACACGTACGAGGCGGAGCGGCGTCCCAACGCCGCTATGTACACGAATCTGGCTGTCGAGCTGGGCAGGATCATCAAGCAGGAGCTGTCGGACGAGGAGCAGGCCGCCCTCGCGGTCCCGCCCCAGGACCCCGAGAACCCGCCGGAACCGCCGCTGATCGCGCCGCCGTTCCTGGTCGCGGGATGGTTGCGCGGCCCGATCGACGAGTCGAGCATCGTCGGCCGGATGGTGCCGCAGCCCGAGGTCGGCGACACCCGAGGAGTGATCGCACGCCTCGACGACCTGCTCGGCGACGGCTTCGTGCTCCTCGGCGACGACGTCGACCCCGCGTCGCTGCTGAGCCCGCAGGAGAAGGCCGGGTGGGACGCGCTCGGTGCGCGCTACATCGCAGTTCGTCCGCAGGACAAGCACACTCGGGGCCCCGACGAGTTGGTCGACCTCGACGAGGTCCTCGGGCCCTGGTTGCGCAGGTTCGGTGTCCGCGCCGTCGCCGTCCGCCCCGACAAGTTCGTCGCCGCCGCCGACGTCAGCGGACTCGGCATCCCCGCCTGACCCCGATCGAAGGAGAACCACTGATGACCAGCGTGACCGAACTCGCGTACATCGGCGTCGAGGCGAGCGATCTCGACGCCTGGGAACGCTTCGGCGTCGATCTGATGGGCATGCAACTGGCCGGCCGATCCGAGGGCGCCCTCGCTCTGCGCATGGACTCCAAGGCGCACCGGTGGATCGTCGTCCGTGGCGACGCGGACGACCTGGCGTTCACCGGATTCGCGTGTGCGACCGAGGCGGATCTGGACGAGATCGTCGGCGGACTGCGGGCGGCAGGCACCGAGGTCGTGGAGGGCGGTGCGGATCTCGCCGCCGCCCGCAGGGTCGATCGGATCGTCGTCACGACGGACCCGGTCGGCAACCGCGTGGAGTTGATCGTGGGTCTGGCCGACGCCGACACCCCGTTCCGATCCGAAAAGCTGTTCTCGCGCTTCGTCACCGGTGACGGGGGTGCCGGGCACGAGTTCCTCATGGAGAGGGGTGATCGGGAGACCATCCTCGACTGGTACGGCATCCTCGGCTTCAAGATCACCGACTTCATCAAGGAGCAGGTGGCGCCGGGCGTGTACGCGGACGCCGTGTTCACGCACTGCAACGGCAGGCACCACTCGGTGGCGTGGGCGGACATGCCGTTCCCCAAGCGCATGCACCACTTCATGATCGAGGTCGGCGACATCAACGACGTGGGCCTTGCCTACGACCGCTGCATGGACGCCAAGCAGCCGTTCGAGATGACGCTGGGCATGCACCCCAACGACGAGATGTTCAGCTTCTACGTCCGCACGCCGTCGGGATTCAACATCGAATACGGCTGGGGCGGACTGATCATCGACGACGCCACCTGGGAGATCAAACATCTGGACAAGCTCGACACCTGGGGCCACCGCGCACCCCAGGTCGTCGCGGACCTCCTGCAGCCCTGACATCCGGCCGAGCCGTACCCGCACGAAAAGGAAGACGATCATGCCACTCACCCAGGCCGAGACCGGTCGCACCGTCCGCACCAGGGACTGGAAGCTGCACTACGAGGAGGCCGGCACCGGGCATCCCGTGATCCTGCTGCACGGCAGCGGTCCCGGCGCGACCGGCTGGAGCAACTTCTCCGGGAACATCGAAGCGCTCGCGCGGCACTTCCACGTGTACGCCGTGGACATGCCCGGCTGGGGCCAGTCCGACGCCACCACCGTCGATCGCCTCGATCACGTGGACGCGGCCCTGCAGTTCATGGACGCCCTCGGCATCGAGAAGGCCGCGTTCGTGGGGAACTCGATGGGAGGCGCGACGTCGATGCGCTTCGCCACCGAGCACCCGGATCGGATCTCCCACCTCGTCACGATGGGACCGCCCACACCCGGTCCCAAGCTGTTCGCTGCCGGCGACGGCCCGAGCGAGGGCCTCAAGGTGCTCATCGAGGCATACCGGAACCCGACGCCGGAGACCATGGGCAAGCTGATCGAGATCATGGTCTACGACAAGCAGTTCGCGACGCCGGAACTGTTGGCCGCCCGTTCGGACGCCGCGTCGGCGCGCCCCGAGCATCTCGAGAACTACCTGGCGGGTCTGCCGAAGGGCGCGCCGATCCCGAAGTGGGTGCGGCTCGAGGACCTGCCGAAGGTCGACGTCCCGACCCTGCTGATCCACGGACGTGACGACCGGGTGGTCTCCTACGAGCACTCTCTGATGCTGCTCGCGCTGATCCCCGACTCCCGGCTGGTGATCCTCAACCACTGTGGCCACTGGGCGATGATCGAGCACCCCGACGAATTCAACCGTCTGGTCACGGACTTCATCGCGAACAACTGACCTCGAGCGCACAGACGCTCATTCCGTTCCACTGCCGGCGGCGCCGTGCGGTCGATTCTCTCGGCCGTGCGGCGCCGCCGGACGACTGTTGGAGGACACCTCATGACGTTCGATTCGTGTTGTTCCGCCGTCCCGTCCGAGAAGGGGCTGCCGCGCCGGGGGTTCCTGGGGGCACTCGGGCTCGGCGCCGTCGTGGCGTCCGTCGCCGCCTGCGCGAGCACGGACACCCCGGCGGCCGCGTCCGTCGCGACCGCGGCGTCCGGTGCCGCACCCGAGGGCTTCGGTCCGCTCGAGTTGGTCCTGCTCGGGACCGAGGCCGGGCCGCCGGTCGAGCCCTCGGCCGCCGGGATCTCCACCGCGCTGGTCGTCGACGGAGTCACCTACGTGATCGACTGCGGCCGCGCCTCTCTCACCCAGTACGTCCGGTCCGGACTGCGTCTGGCCGATCTGCGGTCGATCTTCGTCACGCACCTGCACGCCGACCACGTCGCCGACTACTACAACTACTTCCTGCTCGGCGGAAGCGGCCCGAACATCCAGTTCCGCGACGTCCTGTCCGGCCCTGTCGGCGTGTACGGGCCCGGACCCGCCGGTGGCCTCGGCCCGAAGTTCGGTGGTGGCGAGGCCCCGACGATCTCGCCCGAGAACCCGACGCCCGGCATCGCCGAGCTCACCCGGAAGTGTCACGAGGCCTTCGCCTACAGCAGCAATTCCTTCATGCGCGACACCGGAGTTCGCGACGTGCGCACGCTCGCCGACGTCCACGAGATCACGCTCCCGGCGATCGGTGCGACCTTCGAGAACACCAGCCCGGCGATGGACCCGTTCGTGGTGATGGAGGACGACCGGGTGAAGGTGTCCGCCGTCCTGGTCCCGCACGGCCCGATCTTCCCCGCGTTCGCGTTCCGGTTCGACACCGCGCACGGATCGGTGACCTTCTCGGGCGACACCACCTACAGCGAAAATCTGGTGCGACTCGCGCAGGGCTCGGACGTCCTGGTGCACGAGGCGGTCAACGTGCAGGGCGGCGAGGTGAGGCTGCCGCCGGCCGCGCTGGATCACATGCTGCAGTCGCACGTCGAGGTCCAGAAGGTCGGCGAGATCGCGCAGCGGGCCGGTGTGCCGACACTGGTGATCAGCCACCTGATCGATTTCGTGACCACCCCGATCGACCGTGACCGCTGGAAGGCGTGGGCTCGAGAGGGTTACGACGGCGAGGTCATCGTCGGCGAGGATCTTCAGCGGATCCGTGTCTCGTGACCGTCCGTCCGTGAACGAAGGCCGTGTCCGTCCGGTTGCCCGGAGGGACACGGGCCTTTCGTCGGACCGACGACCGCCTCTAGACGGCCTGATCGGCAGAGGACAGCGGGATCGGCTCGAACATCGCCGGTTCGTCCTCCGGGAACAGCGCGGTCGGGCCGTAGATCCAGTCGGTGAACGAGTGGTCGTCGACCGGGCGTGAGCGCAGCAGCACGTTCCGCTGCTCGCGCGGGACGCCGTCCAGGTGCCACAGCTCGCCCCACACGCGCGCCGTCTCGAGCACGCGGCGGCAGTGCTGCGGCCGGACCGCGTCGTAGGCCGCGAGCACACCCGCCCAGTCGACTGTGCCGTCGTCCGAACGGAGGCGATCGACGTGCTGCGCAAGCACCCAGCCGTCCTCGATCGCCATGATCGCGCCCTGGGCCATGTACTGCAGCGGCGGGTGGGCCGCGTCGCCCAGCAGCGCGATCCGCCCGGCGACCCAGGTGTCGATCGGGTCGCGGTCGTACATCCGCCACCACTTGTCGCGCCACATGTGCGGCAGGCCCTGCCGGACTACGTCGCAGGCACCCGTGAACGCGCTGTCGAGCTCGTCCGGGGTACCCCAGTCGTCCAGGCCCGCAACGGCCTTGGGGGACTCGAAGACGGCAACCTGGTTGAGCAGGTCGCCGCCGCGCAGCCCGTAGTGGACGAAGTGGCACCGGGGGCCGACGTACACGACCACCTCGGACAGGTCGACCGGGCGGCCCACGTCCCCGATCGGAACCGTGCCGCGGTAGGCGACGTACGCGGACGACACCGGCTGGTCGTCGACCAGCAGCCTCCGGGCGACGGAGTGCAGACCGTCGGCCGCGATGACGACGGCAGCCTCGTGGACCGTCCCGTCCTGCGTCGCCACGGCGGCCGTCCCGGCCTCCTGCGTTGTCGCGGAGGCCGTCCCGGCCTCCTGGGTGTACGACGTGACCCGCTGCTCGGTGAGCAGCTCGACGCCCGCCTCGCGGCACGCCTCCAGGAACAGGGCGTGCAGATCGCTGCGATGGATGACCAGGTACGGGAAGCCGTACCTGCGCTCCAGATCGCGCAGGTCGAGCGAGGTCAGCTCGCTCCCGTCGACCGCGTCGCGCATCACCATCCGGTCGGGCACGACACCACGGGCCTTCGCCTTCTCCAGCAGGCCGTACGCGTCGAGGATGCGCGTGCAGTTCGGGGCGAGCTGGATGCCCGCGCCGACCTCGCCGAACTCCTGGGCCTGTTCGAGAACCCGCACCCGCAGGCCGAGTCGGGCCAGTGCGAAGGCGGAGCTCAGCCCGCCGATTCCGCCGCCGGCGACGACGATGTCAGGATTGCTCACAGTGCGGCCTCCTCTACAGCCAGGGACCGAGGTCGGGGACATCGGTGAGGGAGTGGGGGCGGCCGGCCAGGTAGGCGGCCACGTCGGGCAGCGGCCCGTCGGGAAGGTCGTCGAGCCCGCGCTTGGCCTGGATGTCCGCCACGAGCGCGGTCAGGAATCCGACGGGGAGGTCCGCGAACGTAACGCCGGCGCCGAGGTCGACGGCGTGAACGCACACTTCGCGGGCCCGCAGCCACGGGATGTCCGTGGCGGGCACCGTGCGGCCCTGCGCGGTGACGACCTCCGCCTGCCACTGCGCCTCGGACAGGGTGTCCATCGCGGCGGCGAGAGTGCGGACGGCGTCGCCGGTCCAGGCCGCCAGCTCGGTCGCCGAGCGCGTGGCGCCGGCGTCGATGTCGGCGTTGCGCTGGTCCGCGGACGCGTACATCGGCGTGCGCTCACCGGTCCGAGCCCAGTGGACGAGGTTGCCCAGCGCGTCCGCGTTCGCGGCGACGTGCGCCACGAGGTGCTTGCGGGTCCAGCCGGGCAGGGCACTCGGCGCCGACATCTGCGGCTCGTCGAACCCGGTCACCTGCGCGGTGAACAGCCTGGTGCCGTGCGCGACCCAGGCCAGCGCGTCGTCGTGCGTGCGCACCGTCACGCCTCCGCGACGACCTGGTTGGTGCACGCGCCGAGTCCGGCGATCCGCGTCACGACGGTCTCGCCGCCGACGAGGTACACCTTGGGGTCACGGGCGTGGCCGACACCGGCGGGTGTGCCGGTCGCGATCATGTCGCCCGGGTTGAGCCGGATGATCGTCGAGACGTACTGCACCAGGTGAACGGGGTCGAAGAGCAGCGTGCCGGTGTCGTCGTGTTGCATGACCGTGCCGTCGACGATCGTTTCGACCTCGAGTGCCGGCCGCACGCCCCCGACCTCGTCGGGGGTGACGACGTAGGGCCCGACCGGGGTGGAGGAGTCCCAGATCTTGCCCTGGGTCCACTCGATGGTCCGGAACTGCCAGTCGCGCACCGACACGTCGTTCATGACGGTGAAGCCGGCGATGGCGGCGGCGGCCTCGTCCTCGGTGGCCCGACGGACCGGCTTGCCGACGACGACCACGAGCTCGACCTCCCAGTCGAGGGCGTCGGTCTCGGCGGGCTTGACGATCGGATCGTTCGCGCCGATGAGGCTGTCGGCGAACTTCGTGAACAGGGTCGGGTGGCTCGGGAGCTCGCGACCCATCTCCTTGATGTGGTTCGTGTAGTTGTGGCCGACGCAGATCACCTTCGACGGACGGGGCACGGCGGGAGCGAAGTCGGCGCCCTCGGCCGGCCAGGTCTCGCCCGTGGTGTCGGCGGCGATCGCGGCCCAGTCCTCCCGGGCGAGCAGTGCGCCGAGGTCGTCGTGGCCGAGGTCGACCAGGATGTCGCCGTCGAGCCGGACGGCGCGGGTGCCGCCGCCCACGCGGACGGTTGCGAGCTTCATCGGGTGATCTCCTGACGGTTGAGGTGGAGCGCTTCGAAGACGGGCGCATCGGAGAAACGGAAGAGGTCGAGTGCACCGGAGTCCGAGTCGGTGCCGCCGGCCTCGGACCTGGCGGAGAACGGCGTCCACGACGGAACGACGAACAGGTCGCCGCGGATGACCGACCAGGTCGCGTCGCCGACGGTCACCGTGCCGGAGCCGTCGAAGACCTGGTAGACCGACGACCCGGTCTCTCGCACGGGCGCGGTCTCGGAGCCGCGGGCGATCCGGTGGAACTCCGTGCGCACGGTCGGAAGCACGTCGGATCCGTTGTGCGGATTGGAGAATCGGACCGCGGCGTGACCGGGTTCGACGGTGCCGCCGTACCCTTCCTTCTCCAGCTGTAGCTGGTCGGTGAGGGCGGCGTCGGTGTGCTCCCACTTGTAGGCCAGCAGCGGCGTGCCCGGGGCGACCTCGCCGACCGACAGCGGCCGCAGACCGGGGTGGCCCCACAGTCGCTCGGAGCGGGAGCGTTCCGGCGTGATCCGTTCGGCGTCGCCGAGTTCCGCACGACCGAACTCGAAGAACTGCGACTCGGTGACGTACTGGAACGGGATGTCCAGCCCGTCGATCCAGGCCATCGGCTCGCTGGTCGCATTGTGGTGCGCGTGCCAGTTCCAGCCCGCCTGCGGCAGGAAGTCGCCGCGGCGCATCGGAACGGCATCGCCGACGGCCTTCTCGCCGTTGCCGCCGACCACCGTCCACACACCCGAGCCCTCGACGACGAACCGGAACGCGTGCTGGGTGTGTCGGTGCTCGGGGGCGTCCTCACCCGGCATCAGGTACTGGATCGCCGCCCACAGTGTCGGGGTGGCGAAGGGGCGACCACCGAGGGAAGGGTTCGCCAACGCGATCGCGCGCCGTTCGCCGCCACGGCCGACGGGCACGATGTCGCCCGCCTTCTGCGCCAGGCCGAGAAGGTTCTCCCATCGCCACAGGTGCGGTACCGCATGCGATCGCGGCTGCGCGGGCATCAGGTCACCGATCTCGGTCCACAGCGGAACGAGCAGTTCCCGCTCGAAGCCGCGGTACAGCTCCTCGAGGGCGGGCGTCACATCCGGTTGATTCGGCGCGGAAACCGCCCGCAATCGGACGGGGGTGTCAGTCGAGCTCATGTCGTCTACAGTGACGCCTGCCGAACCAGCAGAACACAGAATTCTGGAGAGCGGAACGGGTGACGATGAGCAGCACCGAACCGAAGACGCCGCCGACCTACATCGTGACCAGCGCCGACCATGCGCTCCGGGCCGCGGTCATGCTGCAGCTCGAAGGCGGCCTCACGGTCAGCCAGGTCGCCGAGCGGCTCGGTGTCGCGCGGTCGACGGCCCACCGGCTGCTGCAGACGCTCGTCTACCGGGATTTCGCGGTCCAGGACGAGGACCGCGTCTACCACCCGGGTCCGGTCCTCGAACTCGCGACGCACTCGCAGTCGCGGACGTCGCAGCTGCGGGCCGCCGCGCTGCCGCACCTGCACCGGCTCGTCGACGTCGTCGGGGAGACCGCGAACCTGACGATCCGCACGGGCGACACCACCCGCTTCATCGCCAGCGTCGAGTGCCGCCACGCTCTCCGGGTGGGCTCACGCGAGGGCATGGTGTTCCCGGCGCACCGCACCACCGCCGGCCTGGTGCTGCTCGCGGCGCTCGACCCGGTCGAGGTGGAGGAACTCTATGCCGTCGAGCGATACGGCGAGCGTCCGGACGAACGGCCGGACCTGGCCGGTCTCCGAACTCAGCTCGCCCGCGTCCGCCGTGCCGGGTTCGCGCTCAACGACGGTCTGTCGGAGCGAGGTGTGATCGCGATCGGGGTGCCGGTGCGGGGCCCGGACGGCGCGGCACTGGCGGGTCTGTCGATCTCGATACCGACGGTCCGTTACGACCGCACCCAGTTGCCGACTCTCGTCGCCACCCTGCACCGCACGGCAGGCGCGATCGAGGAGAGTGGACGCGAACCGGGCACGAGCCTGCGCTGAAAGCACGCGGTGGGGGCCGCGTCGTGAGCCTCGATCGGTTGATCCTCGTGGGTGGCGAGGTCCGGGGCACGCTCGGCGCCGCAGCGGCCGTGAGGTCACGGTGAAGCCGGCGCCGCCCGGCAGGTGCCCACCCTGTGCCGGCCGGTGGGCGGCGCCCATACTGGACGAGGGACGATCCGAGGACGACAGGCCATGTCGGAGCACAACAGCACCGAACCAGCTTCCCGGCCGCCGAGGACCCCGGCCGGGCATCGCCTCGGATTCCGGATTCTCGGCAGCCTCGAGGTGACCGTCGACGGGGCGGCTCAGACGCTCGGCGGAACCCAGCGGCGCACCGCGCTCGCGATGCTGCTGATCCGGCACGGCCGGACCGTCTCCGCCGACACGCTCGCCGACGCGGTCTGGGACGAGTACCCCCCGGACGGGTACCAGGCCGCGTTGCACGTGATCGTCTCCAAGCTGCGCAAGGTGATCGGCGCCGCCGGGGTGGACCCGAAGGCGGTCCTGGCGACGGCGTCGCCCGGATATCGCCTGACGATCCCGGACGAGGACTACGACCTCGCGCGATTCCGGGCACTGTCGCTCACCGGCCGGGAACTCGCCGTCGCGGGCCGGTTCGACGAGGCCGGCGTCACCCTGCAGCGTGCGCTGGGGGAGTGGCGGGGACCGGTCCTCGAGAACGTCCGGGGACCCCGGTTCGTCGAGGACTTCGCCGATCAGATCGACGAGGAACTCCTCGCCGCCGCGTCCGCGCGCGTCCACGCCGAGATCGAGTGCGGGCACGCGGATTCGGTGATCGCGTCGCTGGTCGCGTTGACGACCGAGCATCCGTTCCAGGAGCCGCTGTGGGCGCAGTTGATCACCGCACTGCACCTGGCGGGCCGATCCGCGGACGCGCTCGACGCGGCCGCGCGGCTGCGTTCCCTCCTCGCCGACGAGTTGGGCATCGTCCCGTCCGGGCCGCTGCGGGACCTCGAACGGCGGATCCGCGACCAGCAGTCCCTCGACGTCGGGGCGACGTCGATGACGCTGACGCTGCTCGACCGGGAGATCGGCACCGCACACGGCGTGCTGCGCGATCGCGACGGCCGGTCGACGACGATCCCGCCCGGCGGCCTCCGGATCGGCCGCAAGCCCGGCAACGACGTGGTGATCGACGGCGCCAACGTCAGCCGGCATCACGCTGTTGTCCGGAACGCCGACTCCCGCTTCGAGATTCGGGATCTCGGTTCCCTCAACGGCACCCGTGTCAACGGTGACCGAATCGGTGACCGCACCGTGCTCCGGCCCGGTGACGTGATCCGCATCGGCGACGTGGAGTGGACGTTCGAGCAGAGCAGCGAGCTCGACCCGGGGTCCGACGGGGAACGGTGACGGTGCGTCGGTGTCACGGCCCGATCGCGCCGATCGACAGGTACGCGGGGATCCCCTCGCGCCGTTCGGGCCCGTTGGCGGAACGACGACAGGCGCAGCTGGATGCCCGGCCCCCGAGCCGAGGCAGGTCGAATCGGTGGTGCGGACGACCGTGGGTCACGGCGCATCGTCGCCACCCGCATCCTCGGCGCCGCGTCCCTGTCGTCGTCGGTGTTCCCGGAGTTCGGCGTCGCGGCGGGCGCGGTGGTTGTCGAGCGCCTGGGCGATGGTTCGGTCGAGGTGGTGGCGGTGGTTGACCCGGGGTGTGCGGGTGGGGTCGAGGTGGGCGGGTGGGATCCATTCGGTGCGGCCGGGGTGCGCGGTGCCGTCGGCTGCGGTGCGGGTGCGCCAGCCGCCGGGGCCGTCGTGGACCAGGGCGTGGCAGTGATCGCACGCCAAATCCAGGGAGTCGATGTCGGTGCGGCCACCCTTGTTCCATTCGGTGACGTGTGGGGTCCCCCCTGCACGAAGTGCTTGGGGCGGACGGCGGTCATCGAGGCGGGTGCATCGCAGCCGGGTCGGGTGCAGCCACGCGACGCCGCGATCAACGCGAGCCTCTGGTCCGCGGACACCAGTCGTTTGGATCGACCCAGGTGTAGCGGTCGGCCGTGGTGGTCGAACACCGCGAGCACCGGGTGCGCCTTCTCGGCCATCCGCAGCGCGTCGCGGACCGGGACCAGACCACCGGTGCCGGTGGTGGCCAGCCCCGTGGCGTCTTCCAGTTGCTGCACGGTCATGGTCGCGATGACGGTG
>NZ_BAABFB010000043.1:0-77870 GCF_039540555.1 Rhodococcus olei
ACCGGACCCCGGAGGCGACCGCCGCCGTCCTGGACCGCGAGCTGCCGGGTGTCGCGGAGGCCATGCGCCGCAAGGGAACCGAGAAGACCGTCCATGCGTCCCTGAGCCGCGGGCTGGTGGGCCTGGCCGGCCGGACCGTGGTGGTGAACCTGCCCGGGTCGCCGGGCGGGGTCCGAGACGGAATGGCGGTGCTGGAGCCGATTCTCGACCACCTGCTCGCGCAGGTGTCAGGTGGAGGGATGCACGATGCGTGACCTGCTGGCCGCGATCTCCGACCAGCCGCTGGATCCGGCCGCGGTGGACGCCGCCGTCGCCGGACCCGAACACGGCGCGGTGGTGGTGTTCACCGGAGTCGTCCGCAATCACGATGGCGGACAATCTGTTTCGGCGCTCGAGTACCAGGCCCATCCCGACGCCGAGAAGTTCCTCCGGCGCTGCTGCGAGCAGGTGTCGACGGAGTCGGGGCTGCTCGTCGCGGCGGTGCACCGCGTCGGACCGTTGACGGTGGGCGACCTCGCCCTCGTCGCCGCGGTCGCGGCCCCGCACCGCGCCGAGGCGTTCGCCGCCTGCGCGCTGCTCGTCGAACGCATCAAGGCCGAGGTCCCGATCTGGAAGCGGCAGCACTTCGACGGCGGCGTCACCGAGTGGGTGGGCCTGTAGCGCGAGTGTGACCCAGGCAACGGCTGAGCGACCGAGCGGTCGGCTATGCTGGGTGCCACTTGGTGCGAGCCTCATGGCACCAGCCGTCGTGGAACCGTTTTCACGTGCCCAGCACGAACTCTTCTTACGGCGATCGATTTTGCCCACCGGCAATCTCGCCACACTTGTGCTGACGAAGGCGCGTGGACCTGCGGGTTCGTGTGCTGCCGGGCGCAACCCGATGCCCGAAAGGCACTCGACGACAATGACCGCTTCCTTCGCCGAACTCGGCGTGCCCGCTCCCCTCGTGACGGCGCTCGCCAACGGCGGAATCACCGCCCCCTTCCCGATCCAGGTCGACACGCTGCCCGACACCCTCGCCGGGCGTGACGTCCTCGGCCGAGGCAAGACCGGCAGCGGCAAGACCCTCGCGTTCTCGATCCCGATGGTCGCGCGCCTGTCCGGCGACCTTGCCGGCCCCCGCCGGCCCGGCAAGCCCCGCGGCCTGGTGCTCGCCCCGACCCGTGAGCTCGCCACCCAGATCACCGCGACGCTGCAGCCGCTCGCCGATGCCGCCGGGCTGCGGGTCACCACGATCTTCGGCGGTGTCAACCAGAACCGCCAGGTCAAGGCCCTCGACGCCGGCGTCGACATCGTCGTCGCCTGCCCCGGCCGACTCGAAGACCTGATGAAGCAGGGCCTCGTCTCCCTGGGCTCCGTCGTGGTCACGGTCCTCGACGAGGCCGACCACATGGCCGACCTCGGCTTCCTGCCGGGCGTCACACGGATCCTGAAGGCCACCCCGGACACCGGGCAGCGGCTGCTGTTCTCCGCGACCCTCGACAACGGCGTCGACGTCCTCGTCAAGAAGTTCCTGCACAACCAGGTGCTGCACTCGGTGGACGAGGCCAACTCCCCGGTCGCCGCGATGACCCACCACGTCTTCGACGTCGCCGGGGCCGCGGACAAGAAGGATCTCGTGCACAAGCTCGCGTCCGGCACGGGCCGCCGAATCCTGTTCATGCGCACCAAGCATCAGGCCCGCAAGCTCGCCAAGCAGCTCACCGAGGCGGGCATCCCGTCGGTGGACCTGCACGGCAACCTCTCCCAGAACGCCCGGGACCGGAACCTGGCCGCGTTCTCCTCGGGTGAGGCGCGGGTGCTCGTCGCCACCGACGTCGCCGCGCGCGGTGTGCACGTGGACGAGGTCGAACTCGTCGTCCACGTCGACCCGCCCGCCGAACACAAGGCGTACCTGCACCGTTCGGGCCGCACCGCCCGCGCCGGCAGCGCCGGCGACGTCGTCACCGTGGTGCTGCCCGATCAGCGCAAGGACCTCGCCGTGCTGATGCGCAAGGCGAAGATCAACGTCACTCCCCAGCAGGTGACGGCCGACTCCCCCGCGGTGACCGAACTCGTCGGCGAGATCGCACCGCACGTCATCCCGGCACCGAAGCCGGCCACCCAGCCCGCCGGTCAGGGCGGCGGACGCCGTGGTGGCGGTGGTGGCCAGCGCGCTGGCGACGGACAGCGGTCGGGCGGGCGGCGCCGCGGTGGGTCCGCTGCGGCCGGCCGCACCTCGACCGAGGGCGGCACGGCCGGCCAGGGCGGCCGCGCCGGCGGTGCCGGTCAGGGCGCACGTGGACGCGGTCGGGGCGCGGTGGCCGGAAGTCGCGGCGGCGCACAGGCTTCCGGCGTCGGCCGGACGACCGGCGGTGGCCGCGGGCGCGGGCACGGTTCGGCCGGACCGACGACGGTCTACAGCAGCGAGACACCGGGATCCGGTGCCGGCGAGTCGACGCGCACGGGCGCCGGCAACCAGCGTCGGCGACGCGCCACCCGCCCCTAGGGGTCAGACCTCCACGACGTAGCGGTGCACGCCGGTCATGGCCTCTGCACCGCTGCGGACCGGGCCGGCGACGCACTCGGCGAGGCGGCGCTCGATGCCGTCGACGTCGATGCCCGAGCCGATCAGCACCAGTTCGGTGCCGCGGCCCGCACCCCGGCCCCACGGCGCCACGTCGAACCGGATTTGCCGCCCCACCGTCTGCAGCAGATACCGCTGCATGTGTCCCGGAACCCCGAAGTACACAAAACCTTTCACGCGATACAGCCCTGCCGGCGGTTCCTCGAGGAACCGCACCAGCGACCGCGGATCCATCGGTTCGGCGCTCGTGAACGTCACGCTCCGGTACTGCTCGTGCAGGTGCCGATGACCGCAGTGCCCGTCGCCGCAGTCGTGGCCCTGTTCTCGTTCGACGAGGAGTTCGTCGAGGGTCAGCTGGCGGGGGCCGTCCTCGACCCGCACCACCTCGTCGAACAGCAGTCGCGGATCGATCCGGCCGTGCGTCGTCTCCAGCACCGGCGAGCGGTCGTTCAGTGCCGCGACCCGGTCGCGCACCGCCGCCGCATCGTCCACGGCGAGCAGGTCGATCTTGTTGAGCACCACCAGGTCCGCCATCCGCACGTGCAGATCCAGCTCCGGGTGACGGACCCGGTTGCTCTCGAACTCGGCGGCGTCGACGAGCACCACGAGGCCGCCGTGGCCGACCCGCGGGTTCTCGCTGCCGAGGATCAACCGCACCAGGGTGCGGGGCTCGGCGAGCCCGCTGGCCTCGACGACGATCACGTCGATGCCGGACCTCGGCTGTGTCAACCGGTCCAGCATCGCGTCCATCTCGCTGACGTCGACCGCACAGCACAGGCAGCCGTTGCTCAGCGACACCGTCGAGTCCACCTGACCGGCGACCATCATCGAGTCGATGTTGACGGAGCCGAAGTCGTTGACGATCACACCGATTCGCACGCCGTGGTTGTCCCGGAGCAGGTGATTGAGCAGGCTCGTCTTGCCCGAGCCGAGGAAGCCGGCCACCAGCACCACCGGAATCCGCCGCCGCACCACCACACCTCCGCCGTCGATCGGTGGTCCATCGTAGTGCGGCCGGTCCCGGCGCTCGCATCCGCACACCCGGACTCGGGCGAACGCGAGGGCCGGACACCACCGTCGGTGTCCGGCCCTCGTCGTGGTTGGCCCGTGTCGGAACCCGTCAGCCGAGCGCCTTCAGCAAGGCGCCGAGCAGGTCGGCGAAGATGCCGAGGTTCCCGGCCGTCGCGAAGTCCTTCAGCCCGTCCAGGCCGTACCCGGACAGCAGGGTCTGCAGCGCGGACAGCCCCTCCGACAGCAGCGTCGCCACCGACGCCGGGGGCGCCTTCTCGGTCGTCGTGGTCGTGCTGGTCGTGCTGGTCGTGGTCGGCGCCGCCCCGGTGGAGTCCGCGGACTTCGCTTCGGGCGCCGCGGCGCTCGTCGGTGCCGCGGCCGTCGTCGTGGTGGTGGCGGCCGCTGCCGTCGTCGTGGCGGTGGCGGCCGCTGCCGTCGTCGTGGCGGTGGCGGCCGCTGCCGTCGTCGTGGTGGCGGCCGCGGCGGGCGTTCCGGTCTCCCCCATCAGGTAGTCGACCGCGCCGACGATGATCGCGACCGCGTGCTTGAGCCGGCCGTCCTGGCTGTCGAGGACCGCGGCGTCCTCGGGGTTGGATCCGTTGCCCATCTCGACGAACGCGAGCGGGACGGTGGTCAGTGCCGGCCCGGCGATGTCGCTGCGCGTCTGGATGCCGTCGACGACACCCGCGTAGTTCGCCGGGGTGAAGCCGCCCTTGACGTAGGCGTCCCGGATCGCGCGCGAGGCCGCCAGCCCCGGTCCCGACTGGACCGCGTCCACCTTCGGGTCCGGGATCGGCAATGTCGGCACGATCAGGTGGAATCCGCGCTTGGCCGTGTCCTCGCCGGTGGCCGTCGAGTCGGCGTGGATGCTCACGGCCAGGTCCGCACCCGACGCGCCGGCGGCGCGGGCCCGCTCGTCCACGCACCCGCCCCAGCCGGTGTCGTCCTGCCGGCTCAGTTCCACGGTGGCGCCGAGCTTCTCGAGGCCGGCCTTGACCAGCTGGGAGACGTCCCAGGTGATCGTGTGCTCGGGGGTGCCGCCGAGGGAGGTCATGCCGGTGGTCTGGCAGTCCTTGGTGCCCCCGCGACCGTCGGGGACCTGGCGGGACAGGTCTTCGTTGTGACCGGTCCCCTGGTGTCCGGGGTCGAGGAAGATCGTCTTGCCGGCCAGCGGCGTCGACACGGCCTCCGGCGCGGCGACCTCCGGCGCGGCGAGCGCGGTTCCCGGCAGCAACGCGGCGGTCAGGGCGGTCGCGGCGAGCCCGGCGAACAGGGAGACTTTCGGCATGGGTGATTGGACGCCGGTGGCGCCGCTCTCCTTCCGGGCAGGTGCAACGTCGGTCACACGGGTCACATTCGCCACACAGTGAACCAGAGCCGACCGGCCCGCCGGCACAACCCTCAACCAATAGTTGAGATTTTGTTACCGAGCGTCGCACCACGAACAGGGCACGGTCAACGTGGCGGCGTCGGCGATGGCAGCCTCTCGACGAGCGCCCGCGCGGCGGGCGCGGGGTTGAAGTCGCTCCAGGCCAGGTACTCGATGCGAGTCGGGCCACCGGACACCGGGATGGTGCGCAGGTCCGGGTCGGCGGGGACGACGGCCGGGGCCAGGAAGGCGATCACCAGGTTGTGCCGGATCAGGCCGAGGATGAGGTCGATGCTCATGGCCTCGAAGGCGACTTCGCGGTGAATGCCCGCCGCCTGGAACGCGAGGTCGGAGGGGGCACGGCCGGGGGTGCCTGCCGGAAAGTCGACGAACGTCTCGCCGGCCAGGTCCGGCAGCCGCAGTCGGCGGCGCCCGGCCAGTCGATGCTCGGCGGAGACGACCGCGACGAGGCGTTCGCGCGCCAGCTCCCGGGTCGCGACTCCGGTGGGCGGCGAGGAATCGGGGAGGCCGAGCACCGCGACGTCGATGCTGCCCTCCGCGATGCCGGCGACGAACTCGTCGCTGCCTCCGCCGCGGAGCCGGATCCGCACGGCGGGATGATCGCGATGAAACCCGGCGAGCACGGCGGGGATGTCGATCGCGGTGACGGTGGGGATCACGCCGACGGTCAGGGTGCCGCGGATCCGCCCGGTCGCGGCGGCCGCATCGGCGACGGCACGCTCCGCCGCCTCCAGGCTCGCACGGGCGGCGTGGAGGAACGCATCGCCCGCAGCGGTCGGCTCGACGCGGCGGCTGGTGCGAGCGAACAGTGTGACGCCGAGCTCCCGCTCGAGCGCCTTGATCTGGTGACTGAGGGCGGATTGCACGACGAAGCACCGTTCGGCGGCGCGGGTGAAGCTGCGCTCCTCGGCGACCGCGACGACGTACCTCATCTGTTGGAGCTCCATGAATACATGATCGCTGTTCATCCTTGAAATGAAAAACATGCGTTGGACTCATCGACCTGTGCGGCCGACGATGGACCGGTGACCACGACCACGACTCCCGCACCCCTCACCACCACGGCGGCCCGCACCGGATGGACCGCGCTGACGGCGATCGCCCCGGCCGTGTGGGGCACGACCTACATCGTGACCACCCACCTGCTGCCGGCGGGACACCCGCTCTTCGCGGCCCTGATGCGGTCGCTGCCCGCGGGCCTGATCGCCCTGCTGCTGTCGCGCCGCCTGCCGCACGGCTCGTGGTGGTGGAAGAGCGCGGTGCTGGGCGTGCTGAACATGGGGGCGTTCTTCCCGCTGCTGTTCCTGGCCGCACAGCACCTGCCGGGCGGGGTCGCCGCCACGCTGGGCGCCGCTCAGCCGATCGTCGTCGCCTTCCTGGCCGTCGCGATCCTCCACGAACGCCTCTCGACCTGGCGGATCGCCTGGGGCGTCGTCGGTGTCCTCGGCGTCGCGCTGGTCGTGCTCGGCCCCGGGGCCGCCCTCGACCCGATCGGCCTTCTCGCCGGGCTGGCCGGGGCCGTGTCGATGGGCACCGGCGTCGTCCTCACGAAACGATGGGGGCGCCCCGACGACGTCGGCGCGCTGGGCCTGGCCGGATGGCAGCTCACCGCGGCCGGACTCGTCCTCCTGGCCCCCGCACTGCTCGTCGACGGCATCCCGCCCGGGATCGACGGCCCGGCCGTGGCCGGGTACCTGTGGCTCGGCCTCGTCGGGGCCCTGCTCAGCTACACGATCTGGTTTGCAGGCATCCGCCGCCTTCCGGTGACCGCGACCGCCCTGCTCGGGCTGCTCTCCCCGCTGGTCGCCGCGATCCTCGGCGCCACCCTCGCCGGCGAAGCCCTCACGCTCGTCCAACTCGCCGGCTTCGCGGTCGCTCTGACCGCGATGGTCGCCGGCCAGTTCACCCCACGACACGCCCCCGTCAACGAAGAAGGGACCCACCCCGTCATGAAGATCGCCGTCTTCGGCGCCACCGGCATGGCCGGCAGCGCGATCGTCACCGAAGCCCTCACCCGCGGACACGTCGTCACCGCGCTCTCCCGTCGCCCCGACGTCGAGGTCGACAGGGACCGGCTCGCGGTGCAGGCACTCGACGTCGCCGACCCGGACACGCTGGACCCGGTGCTGGCCGAGGTCGACACCGCCGTGCTCAGCATCCGCCTCGCCCCCGGCGACGAGCAGCGGCTCGCGCCGCTGACCCACGGATTCCTCGACGCCGCCGCCCGATCCGGCACCCGCGTCCTGGTGGTCGGCGGCTCGGCGCCGCTGCGCTCCCCGGACGACCCGGACCGCCTCGTCATCGACGACCCGAACCGCGTCCCCGACGGATGGAGGGCCGTCGCCCAGGCGAGTCTCGACCAGTTCCGCGTCTGCCAGGACCACCCCTACGGGGAATGGACCTACGTCAGCCCACCGGCGGTCCTGGAACCCGGGGCCCGCGCCGGCCGCTACCGGCGCGGCGTCACGACACTCCTGACCGACGACTCCGGAGACTCGCGCATCACCGCCGGCGACCTCGCGATCGCCGTGGTCGACGAGCTCGAATCCCCCGGCGACGACCGGCACTTCACGGTCGCCCGCGACCACACCGCCTGACGCCCCCCGCACACGACACTGCCCCGCGATCCGGCGGGGCAGTGTCGTTCTTCCCGGCGCACTCTCGGCCCACCGGAACTCCGCAACAACGAAGACCGGGTCGGACGAATGTCCGACCCGGTCTTCTCGGTGGAGCTAAGGGGACTCGAACCCCTGACCCCCACACTGCCAGTGTGGTGCGCTACCAGCTGCGCCATAGCCCCGTGTTCAGTTCTCGAACCCGCTCTCGCGGCCCCGGCGGGAGCGTCTCGGCCGTTTCGGGCCGTTCCGCTCTCGCCTGGAAAAAGTTACACCACCACCGGTCGGCGCAACAAATCGGCTGGTCACAGCGATTTCAATGGCGAAAGCCGAAGCGCCGGAACCCGCACACCCTCACAGGAGAGTGGCCGGTTCCGGCGCCGGTGGACTCGGTCCGCGGGTGTCAGTTCAGCGTGGACACCCAGTTCGGATCGCCGAGCGCGTCGATCACGGTGCCGTCCTTGATCACCGCGGGCGTGCCCGCCGCACCGGTCGCGGCGAGGGCCTGGCGACCGGTCTGCGCGGCCGCCGCCGCCCGATCGACATTCGCACCGTCGGCGATGCAGGTCACGGTCTTGTCGTCGGCGCCGGCGTCCTTCGCCATCTGCGCGAGGTCGGCGTTGCTGTGATCCGACTTGCCGTTCTCCGCCGGCTGGTTCTCCGGCGCGAACAGCGCGGTGTGGAACGCGGAGTACACGATCGCGTTGCCGCTGTCCGCGACGCACAGCAGCGCGCCGGCCGCCCGGGTCGAGTAGTCACCGCTCGCCGAGAGCCGGTTGAGGAAGTCGAGCGTGTGGTAGCGCACCGCGAGCGCACCCTCGTCGATCTTCTGCGCGACCTCCTGCCCGTTGGTGTGCTCGAGCTGGCCGCAGTACGGGCACATCGGGTCCTCGAACAGGTCGATCGTGGTGCGGGCGTCGGGGGTCCCGACCCGGACCACTCCGGCCGCGTCGGTGGTGACCTGCACCGCGGCGTTCGACACCCCGCCGTACCCCCCGTTGCGAGGCTTGCTGCGGTTGCTGCTCCACAGGACGCCCGCGATCACGATCACGGCGATCACGACGACCGCCAGCCCGCCGAGAATGTACGTCGATCGGCTCGACGTCGCCTGGGGTGCGGCCTTGACGGGCTTGACCTTCTTCGTGCTCACGGGTGCGGTCCTCCGGTCCGGTTGGTCCTGTTCGAATTCGGCATCACTCTGCCATTTCTTGCTGTGCGGGAACTGAGAGGGCGCTGCGCGACCCCGGACCGAGCGCACCCGGGCTGCGTGGGTGGACGATCAGCCACACCGCCAGCACGAGGAAGCCGACGTCGCGGGCGATTTCCCGCGCGTAGTCCCAGCCGTCCACGTCGGCGGTGCCGCCGCCGCCGAAGCATCCGCAGTCGATCGACAGTCCCCGGGCCCACACCGAGACGATCACCGCGATCAGGACCAGCAGCATTGCCGCCGACGCGACCGCGGTCCACCGCACCGCGAGCCCGATCAGCAGCAGCAGGCCCAGCGCGATCTCGAACATCGGCATCGTCGCGGCGACCGGCCGCACCAGGCCCTCCGGGAGCAGCTGGTAGGCACGGACCGCGACGACCGTCTGCGTCGGGTCGGCGAACTTGATGCCGCCGGAGACGAGCCACACAGCCGCGAGTCCCAGGCGAGCGAGCAGGCTGACGAGGGGTTTCCACACGCCTCTCACCTTATCGACGAGCGGCGTACCCACAGGGCCGCGCGTACATTCAGGCCATGGACGATGCGTCGGTTCCCCACCCGGGCACGTCACCGCGGCCGGGTTCGCCACAGCCGGGTCTGCCCCACGGCGCGCTGCCGCACGAGTTCGACCACACGCACGCGGACGTCTCGGGGGGCTGGCTGCGCGCGGCGGCGTTCGGTGCGATGGACGGCCTGGTCACCAACACCTCGCTGCTGGCCGGTGTCGGCGGCGCCGGTCTCGGCGCGCACGAGATCGTGATGAGCGGGATCGCGGGTCTGGCGGCCGGCGCGTTCTCGATGGCGCTCGGCGAGTTCGCGTCGGTCTCGACCGCGAACCATCAGATCGACGCGGAGGTGAAGGTCGAGACGCGGGCACAGGCCCGGCATCCGGTGTCCGAGCAGACGGAACTGGTCGGCACCTTCGTCGAGATGGGGATGAGCGAGGAGACGGCCCGGGTCGCGGCCGCCGAGGTGCACCGGGATCCGAAACAGGCGGTGACGCTGCACCTGACGCACGAACTGGGTGTCGACCCGACCGAGAAGCCGTCACCGCTGGTGGCGGGCGCGTCGTCGTTCGTGATGTTCGCGATCGGCGCGATCGTCCCACTGATCCCGTACCTGCTCGGGTTCTCGTCGTTGGTGGCGGGACTGGCCGTCGGCTGCGTGGGTCTGATGGTGGTCGGCGCGGTCACCGCGCACCTGACGTCGCGGCCGCTGGTGCGCGGTGCGCTACGGCAGCTGATGTTCGGTCTCGTCGCGGTCGGCGCGACGTACCTCGTCGGGCTCGCGGTCGGGGTCGGCGTCACGGGTTGACCCGGCGGCGAGCAGCCACGCGATCAGCGCAGGCACGGTCAGCGCCCCGGTCACCGCGAACGCGGCGGAGTACGAGAACCGCTCGGCGAGCAGGCCTGCGACCAGTGGCCCGACCACCGACCCGACGTCGGAGGCCATCTGGAACGCGGCGAGGACCGGTCCGCCGCGCGCCTTCGACCCGACGACGTCGGCGACGGCGGCCTGCTGGGCCGGATTCATCAGACCGGACCCGATGCCCGCGACCGCGGACACGGCCAGCATCGCCCACAGCGTCGGGCTGAACCCGATCGCCACCGTGCACACCCCGGTGATCACCAGTCCCGCGAGCACGAACGGGCGCCGGCCGTGGACGTCGGACAGCCGGCCGGCCTGGATCTGGACGAGCGCGTTGCCGACCGCGAACACGGTCAGCGCGATCCCGGCGTAGCGGTCGCTCGCGTGCAGCGCCTGCACGACGAACAGCGGCACCAGCGCGATCCGGACCCCGAACACCGCCCAGCCGTTCGCGAAGTTCGACAGCAGCGCGGCCCGGTAGACCGGCGAACGCAGGGCGGCGCGGAAGGTCATCGTCACGGCCTCGGCCTGGCGTTCCGGTGCGGCCAGCGGGGAATCCTTGAGCCGGAAGTACACGACCGCGGCGGCGACCAGCAGCGCGACCGCGTAGATCACGAACGGCACCCGCAACCCGAACCCGACGAGCGCCGCCCCGACCAGGGGGCCGCCGATCGAACCGAACAGGAACGCGGTCGCGTACAGGCCGGCGACGCGGCCGCGCAGCTGCGGCGGGCTGATCCGGATCAGCAGACCGAGCGCGGAGACCGTGAACATCGTCGAGCCGATGCCGCCGATGCCGCGAAAGACCAACAGCTGCCAGTAGTTCGACGCGAACGCGACCGCGCCGGTGGAGCCGGCGACGATCAGCAGCCCGGTCAGGTAGGTGGGGCGCTCCCCGATCCGCTGCACGAGGGATCCGCTGACCGGCGCGAACAGCAGTCGCATCAACGCGAACGAGGAGATGACGACCGTGGCGGCGAACGCGCCGACCCCGAAACTGACCGCGAACTGCGGCAGCGCGGGCGCGACGATGCCGAAGCCGAGGGCGATGACGAAGCTGGCGCTGACGAGGACCCAGATCTCGCTGGGAAGTCGGGTGGTCCGGGGGGCGGATGCGGGTGCAGTCATGACCGCCCCCAGGCTAGTCAGTCAGTCGACGACCCCCAGCGCCCGGGACACCAGCTCCCGTGCGGCGTCCTGCACCCGCGCGAGATGGTCGGGCCCCCGGAACGATTCGGCGTAGATCTTGTACTTGTCCTCGGTCCCCGACGGCCGGGCCGCGAACCACGCGTCGGCCGTGCACACCTTCAGTCCGCCGAGCGGTGCGCCGTTGCCGGGCGCGGCGGTCAGGATGGCGGTGATCGGTTCCCCCGCGAGTTCGGTCGCGGTCACCGCGTCCGGCGACAGTGCGGCCAGCGCCGCCTTCTGCGCCCGGTCGGCGGGCGCGTCGACACGCGCGTACACGGGGTCTCCGTGACGAACGGTCAGCTCGCGGTACCGCTGCGACGGGGAACGGCCGGTGACGGCGAGGACCTCGGACGCGAGCAGCGCCATCACGATGCCGTCCTTGTCGGTGGTCCAGACGCGGCCGTCGCGACGCAGGAGCGACGCACCGGCGCTCTCCTCGCCGCCGAACCCCAGCTCCCCCGACAGCAGACCTGGCACGAACCACTTGAACCCGACCGGCACCTCGACCAGCTCCCGTCCGAGGCCGGCGACGACGCGGTCGATCATCGACGAGCTGACCAGTGTCTTGCCGACCTTCGTCCCGGCACCCCACTCGGGGCGGTGCGTGAACAGGTGGTCGATTGCGACCGCGAGGTAGTGGTTCGGGTTCATCAGGCCGGCGTCCGGGGTGACGATGCCGTGCCGGTCGGCGTCCGCGTCGTTTCCGGTGGCGACGTCGAACCGGTCGCGGGCACCGATCAGCGAGGCCATCGCGTCCGGGGACGAGCAGTCCATCCGGATCTTCCCGTCCGTGTCCAGGGTCATGAATCGCCACGTCGCGTCCACGACCGGGTTGACGACGGTCAGGTCGAGGCGGTGCCGCTCGGCGATCGCACCCCAGTAGTCGACGGCGGCCCCGCCCATCGGGTCGGCGCCGATCCGGATCCCGGCACCGCGGATCGCGTCCACGTCGACGACGTGCGGCAGGTCGTCGACGTAGCTGCCGAGGAAGTCGAACGGCCGCGCGACCGTCGCGAGCGCGGTCGCGAGCGGCGCTCGCCGCACCCCCGCGAGGCCGGCCGCGAGCAGCTCGTTGGCGCGATCCTCGATGACCGACGTCGCGTCGGAGCCGGCCGGGCCGCCGCTCGGCGGGTTGTACTTGAACCCGCCGTCCCGCGGCGGGTTGTGCGACGGCGTGACGACGATGCCGTCGGCGAATCCCGACGTGAGCTGCTCGTTGTGCCGGAGGATCGCGTGGCTCACCGCCGGCGTCGGCGTGTAGCGGCCGGCCGCGTCGATCAGCACGTCGACGCCGTTGCCGCCGAGCACCTCGAGTGCGCTGGTCCACGCCGGCTCCGACAGCGCGTGGGTGTCGCGGCCGAGGTACAGCGGGCCGGTGTACCCGCGGCTCGCCCGGTACTCGACGATCGCCTGCGTCGTCGCCAGGATGTGGGCCTCGTTGAACGCGCCGTCGAGGCTCGATCCGCGGTGCCCGGACGTGCCGAACGCGACCCGCTCGTCGGGGTTCCCGGGGTCCGGGGTGCGGGTGTAGTAGGCCGTCACCAGGTGCGCGAGATCCTCGAGGTCCTCGGTGCGGGCGGGGGTTCCAGCTCGTTCGTGCGCCACGACTCTCCTTCTTCGAGGCGCTGCCGTGCATCGACAGGCCGCCCGGTCATTCGATCACGAGACCGGCGCGCGCGTCGCGGCGGCGACCGGCGTTCCGGCCCACCGCGTCACCAGCCGCGCGGTGACCACGGGCAGCACGGCGAGGGTCGCGAACACGGCGACCCCGCACACCGCGACGCCGAGGAGCCGAACCGTCCCCGTCCCGCCCAGATCGCCGACCTCCTCACCGGCCACCCCGACCGCGGGCACGCACAGGAACAGGGCACCGGCGGTGAGCAGCACCCGCGACACCAGCCGGGAGCCGGCCGCCGCCGCCAGCGCGCCGGGCACCATCGCGGCCGCGTACAGCGCGAGGATCCCGGCGGTCCCACCCGACGAGAAGCCCTGGGTCCCTCCCCCCACGACCGTCGTCAGGCTCATCAACGTGCGTGCGAGCACCCCGACGACCGCGCCGGCGACGACGGCCGCGGCCACCCCGGCGGCGAGTCTCCGCAGCGTCGGGTGTCGCACCCGGTCCGGTCCCCCGGTCACGCCGTCACCGCGTGCACGACCGCGAACCCGAGGGCGGCCGCGGCGAGCCCGGCCACGACCGTGACCACCACGTTGCCGACGGCGAACAGCCGCGCGCGGTCCTCGAACAGGCGGACCGTCTCGTACCCGAACGTGCTGAACGTGGTCAGGGCCCCGCAGAAGCCGGTCCCGACCAGCGTCCACAGCGCCGAGTCGTGGGCCGTCGCGGCGCCGGCCAGCGCACCGAGGATCAGCGAGCCGATGATGTTGACGCTCAGCGTTCCCCACGGGAACACGCTGTCGTGACGGGACTGCACCGTCCGGTCGAGGAGGAAGCGCGCGGGGGCACCGACGGCCCCGCCGAGCAGGACCAGCAGCACCGTCACGCCTGGTCGCCGCTCACGTGGAGCCGCTCGACCTCGTCGAGCGTCACGGTCGCCTGGGTGAGCAGTTCCGCGATCGCGTCCACGAAACCGCGGACCCGCTCGGGTTCGTCGACGAGAACGACCAGCACCGGCAACCCGTCGGCGAGGTCGAGCAGTCGGGCGGTGTGGATGTGGGACGAGGCGCCGTAGCCCTCGACCCCGCGCCACACGCTCGCGCCGGCGAGGCCGGCGTCCCGGGCACGCCGCACGATCTCCTGGAACTTCGGCCGGTGGTGCCACATGTCGTCGAGTCCGAGGATGATCGACAGCCGCAGTTCGGGCCGAGACACCACCGAGTGGGGGCGCTGCTCGTCAACCATGTCCCATTCCCTTCCCGACCCGGGCCGCGGCGACCGCACGGGTGACGAACAGTCCGGCCAGCACCGCGGCGAGCGAGGCCACGACGGTGCCGACGAGGTAGCCGGCCGCGAGCGCGGCGTGGCCGTCGGCGTAGAGCCCGCGGACCTCCACGGCGTACGTGGAGAACGTGGTGAAGCCACCGAGGACCCCGACCCCGAGGAACGGCCGCAGCAGCCGGTGGGCGGTCCACACCTCGGTGATCAGCACCATCAGGATCCCGATCAGGAAGCAGCCGGTCACGTTCTCGATCGCCGTCGCCCAGGGCACCTGCCCAGTGTGCACCGGGATCGCCTGCGACAGTCCGTATCGGGCGAGCGAACCGATGGCGCCGCCGACGGCGACGACCGCGACCAGGGCTCCGTCGCCCCGCATCACGTTTCCCTCGCGGCGTCGTCCCGGTCCGCACCGCCCGGGTCCGCGAGGCGGAATCGCAGTGCCGCGACGACGTCGGCGAGCGCGTCGGCGAGGGCGGGCACCCGCTCCGCGGGCCCCGGCGCCGAGAGCACCCGGAGCCGGTCGATCGCGCCGAGCGGCAGCGCCGCCGCCAACGCGAATGCGCGCGCGCCTGCGTCTCCGGGCAACGACTCCCAGTCCGGGAAGCGGGGCGGCGGCATCCCGCGGGTCCGCGCGAACGCCGCGGCGAGGTCGGTGAGCTCACCGACCCGATCGGTGAGTGTCGCGACGTCCGCGGCGTCCGGGTGCGAGTACTCGTCCGGCCACGGCCGCACCCGCGCCCGCGGGTAGGGGTCGTCGGGCAGCCAGTCGTCCACGCGGAGGCGCGCCTCGCCGACGCAGCCGAGGAGCACCCGGCCGCCGGCCACCGGCCGGCCGGACACGATCCGGGCGACGGTGCCGACGTCGGTGCGCTCGTCGCCGCCGCCGACCTCGTGTCCGCGTGCGATCAGCACGACCCCGAAGCGCATCCGGTCCGGTGTCGCGGTGCAGTGGTCGACCATCGTCAGGTAGCGCGGTTCGAACACCTGCAACGGCAGCGTCTCCCCCGGCAGCAGCGCGGTGCCCAACGGAAACATCGGCAGCACCGGCGCGCGGTCCTCGTCCCAGCCCACCGACACAGGCTAGCAACCCTCCCACCTGCGGGTCTGCAATGAGATCAGGACCGGTCGTTACCCTTTCGAGTCGTGACCGACACCAGAACGATCGCCGATCCGCCGCTGCCCCCACCCGGGGAGAGCCGTCCGCAGGCACCGCGCGCGGGCGTCGCCGGACCGCGCCTGGTGGCCGCGATCAGCGCCGCGATCGGCATCCTGCTGGCGATCACGATCCCGTTCCTGCCGGTCCGGCAGACCGAGGCGAGCGTGTCGTGGCCGCAGAACGGCACCACCGCCGGCGTGACCGCACCGCTGGTGTCCTACGCACCGACCGCGCTCGACATCGCGATTCCGTGCACGGCCGTCGACCGGCTCGCCGGGACCGGCGGCGTCCTGGTGTCGACGGCACCGATCGGCGCCCCCGACACCGAGCGGTACGGCCTGGTCGCGAAGGTCGTCACCGACTCCGACCCGCACCGCGTCGACGTCGTCGCCCGCGACCGGGTGCTGCTGTCCGCGCCGCTGACCGACCTCGGTCCGGGCTGCACAATCGTCGTGCACTCCTCTCCGACCGGAACGAGCGCCACCGTCGGATCGGTCACCGGCGCCGTCGACGACGACCTGCGCCCGCAGGTGGTCGGGGTGTTCTCGCAGCTCACCGGCCCGCCGCCGGACGGGCTCGCGGTCACCGCGCAACTCGACACCCGCTTCACCACGTCGCCGACCCCGATCAAGATCGCGGCGATGCTGCTGACCGTGCTCGCGACCGCGGTGTCGCTGGTCGCGCTGCACCGCATCGACGCCGCCGACGGCCGCCGCACCCGCCGGTTCCTGCCTGCCCGGTGGTGGACCTTCACCCGGATCGACGCGCTGGTGGTCGGCACGCTCGCCGTCTGGCACGTGATCGGCGCGAACACCGCCGACGACGGCTACCAGCTGGGGATGGCCCGCGCCGCGGGTGAGGCCGGGTACATGGCCAACTACTTCCGCTGGTTCGGGGTCCCAGAAGCGCCGTTCGGCACCCCGTTCTACGACGTCCTCGCGTGGATGACGCACGTGTCCACCGCGAGCATCTGGATGCGCCTGCCAGCCCTGTGTGCGGGTCTGCTCGGCTGGTGGCTGATCAGCCGCGAGGTCGCGCCCCGACTGGGTGCCGCCGCCCGCGCGTCGCGGGGCCCGCTGTGGACGGGGGCCCTGGTGTTCCTGGCGTTCTGGCTGCCGTTCAACAACGGCCTGCGCCCCGAACCGATCGTCGCGGTCGGCGTGCTCGCGACGTGGTGCTCGGTCGAACGCGCGGTCGCGACCCGGCGGCTCCTGCCCGCCGCGGCCGCGGTCGTGATCGGCGCGATCACGGTCACCGCCGGACCGTCCGGGATCATCTGCTTCGCCGCGCTGATCGCCGGCGCCCGCCCGGTCGCGCGGATCGTCGCGGCCCGCGCCCGCACCGCCGGCTACGCCGCCACCCTGCTGCCGTTGGTCGCGTCGGGTCTCGCGGTGCTGACCTTCGCGTTCGCCGATCAGACCGCCGCTGCCGTGATCGAGATGCAGAAGGTGCACGCGATCGGCCCCGACGTGCCCTGGTACATGGAGTACCTCCGCTACCAGTACCTGCTGCAGATCACGGTCGACGGGTCGCTCTCGCGCCGGTTCGCGATGTTCACGATGTTCCTGTGCCTGGTCACGGTGATCGTGGCGATGCTGCGCCGCGGCGGTCAGATCCCCGGGACGTCGCAGGGACCGACCCGCCGGATCGTCGGCGTCACCCTCGGTGCGCTCGTGCTGATGATGTTCGCGCCCACCAAGTGGACGCACCACTTCGGCATCTACGCGGGCCTCGCGGCCGGCGTCGCGATCGTCGCCGCCGTCGCGGTCTCCCCGGCGGTGCTGCGCTCGCGCCGCAACCGGGCCCTGTTCGCGGCCGCTGTCGCGTTCGTCGTCACGATGTCGTTCGTCAGCACCAACGGCTGGTGGTACGTCTCCAGCTACGGCGTCCCGTGGTGGGACAAGCCGCCGTCCGTCGCCGGGTTCGGGTTCGCGACCGCGTTCCTCGCCCTCACCGTCCTGCTGCTGGCGGTCGCGGCCTGGTACCACGTGCATCCGACCGCGGACCGGCGCCGCGACGCCGGCCGGGGGTGGGCGATCCCGCCGCTGACCGTTGCGGCGGCCGCGCTGGTGCTGTTCGAGGTGCTCTCCCTCGCGAAGGGCGCGATCGCGCAGTATCCGGCGTACTCGGTCGCACGGTCCAACGTCGACGCCCTGACCGGCGACGGCTGCGGCCTCGCGAACGACGTCCTGCTCGAAACCGATCCGAACGCCTCGACGCTGCGCCCGCTGTCCGGGGACGTGGGCGGCGCGCTGGCCGCCGGTGGGGCGGTCGGGTTCACCCCGAACGGTGTCGCGAGCGACCTCACGCCCGACGACGAGGACCTCGCGGCAGGCACCGCGAACACCGTCGACCGCACCTCCGACGCCCAGTCGTCCGCGGGCGCGGGCACCGGCGGCGGGTTCGGCGGCCGCGGCGTCAACGGCTCCACGGTCGCGCTGCCGTTCGGCCTCGATCCGGCGACCACCCCGGTGCTCGGCTCCAACGGCGCGAGCGGCGCGGCGAACGCGACCACCGACTGGTACCGCCTGCCCGACACCGACGCCGCCGGATCCCGCGGCGACCTGATCTCGATCGCGGTCGCCGGGCGGGTCCACTCGGTCGACGCCGACGGCATCGACACCTACGGTCAGCGCCTCGACGTCGAGTACGGCGCCACCGAAGCCGACGGCACCGTCCGCCCGCTCGGGTCGACCACGCCGATCGACATCGGCCCGGCCCCGTCGTGGCGGAACCTGCGGGTGCCGATGGACCGGCTCCCGGCGGAGGCGGACGTCGTGCGCATCGTCGCGGCCGACACCGACATCTCCGGCGACCAGTGGCTGGCGTTCACGCCGCCGCGGGTGCCGCAGACGCAGACCCTGCAGGAGGTCGTCGGCACCCGGACTCCGGTGCTGCTGGACTGGGCGGTCGGCCTGAACTTCCCCTGCCAGGCGCAGATGCTGCACCGGAACGGGGTCGCGCAGGTGCCCGCGTACCGGATCCTGCCCGACCGGCACGGCGCGATCTCGACCAACCTGTGGCAGGACCACAACGGCGGCGGGCCGCTCGGCTGGACCGGGCTGCTGCTCGGCGCCCGCACGATCCCGTCGTACCTCGCGCACGACTGGGACCGGGACTGGGGCTCGATCGAGCAGTTCGTGCCGATCGACCGGGGCGCCGGCCCGGCCTCGATCGAGACGGACACCGCCGTCCGGTCCGGCTGGTGGACCCCGGGACCGATCATCACCGCCTACTGAGCGGCTCCCTCGGCCCGTGAGTGATTTTCACCGCAATAGTGGCGAACATCACTCACGGGCGGCGCGGCCGCTTACCCTGTAGAGCGGAAAGGGACTTCCATGCGCACCTTGCTCTGGCGGTCCGCCGCCGCCTTGTTCGCGACACTGACCCTCCTCCTGATCGCCGGTCCGCCCGCCGAGGGGCAGCCGACGACACCCGCCGCCGACCCAGACGCCTTCTACTGGCCGCCACCGGACCTCGCGGCCCACCCGAACGGCGCCGTGCTCCGCACCCGGCCGGTCGACGTGTCCCGCTACGGCAACGCCGACGGCTGGCAGATCCTGTTCCGCTCCACCAACTCCGCGGGAGCCCCGATCGCCGCCACGACGACGCTGATGGTGCCGCGCGGCGGCGTCGACCGGCCGCTGGTGTCGTACCAGGCGATCATCAACTCGCTGGGCACCCAGTGCGGACCGTCGCACACCCTGTTCACCGGACAGTTCCAGGAGGCGCCGGCCCTGGGTCCTATCCTGGCCCGCGGATGGGCGCTCGCCGTCCCGGACCATCTCGGCCCGACCAGCGCCTACGGTGCCGCACGCCTCGGAGGACAGATCGTCCTCGACGGCATCCGGGCGGCGAAGCAGCTGCCCGAGATGCGCCTCGTGCGCAGCCCGGTCGGTCTCGTCGGCTACTCCGGTGGCGGCATGGCGACGGGCTGGGCCGCGGCCCTGGCCCCGACCTACGCGCCGGACCTGCCGATCGTCGGGGTCGCGCAGGGCGGCGTACCGACGAACCTGAACGAGATGGCGACCGGGCTCGGCTTCGCCCCGCACCCGCTGTTCGGGTTGGCGTTCGCGGCGACGCTCGGGCTCGAGCGCGAGTACCCCTCACGGTTCGTGGTGGAGCCGTTCCTGACCCCCGCCGGCGCGGCGTTGCGCGACCAGATCGTCAACGCCTGCTCGCAGCAGATCATCGACGACGGCGCCGGTCACAGCACCGCCGAGGTGACCCGCGATGCCGGTGCTGTCCTGACCGCGCCGCTGCGCGCGGTCTTCGACGACAACAGCCTCGTCGCGTCCCCGCTCGCCCCGCGGGCGCCGGTGTTCGCATGGCACGGTGCGGGCGACCAGTTGGCGCCGCTGGACTCGACGACCACGACACTGCGCCGATGGTGCGCCTCCGGCACCCGGGTGCTGCTCAACGTCCTCCCCGGCGACCACGGCCCCGCCGCGATCGAGGGCATCCCGGGCGCGTTCGGCTACCTGGGCGACCGGTTCGCGGGAGTGCCGGCGCCCAGCAACTGCTGATCCCCGGTCAGGTCCCCGGCCAGGGCGGCAGCGGCGGTTTCACCCAGGTGATCTTCTCGTCGGCGTGCGACCGCAGCGCCCGCGGATCGCCGGGATGAGCGCGCGCCCAGTCGTCCTTCTCGTCGAGGAGTTCGGCGACGACGGTCCACGTCTCGCGGGTGCTCGGCGGGTTGGCGCCGGCGGCGCGGGCGAGTTTGCGGAGCCGGTCGTCGGGCATCGCCAGCAGCTCCGCACCGGTGATCGCGTGGTCCCACGCGAAGCGGGCCAGACCGAGCGCCTTCTCCCGACGCCTGCGGCCCGCCTGCTCGGTGTGCGCGAAGTCGAGGTCGCCGGAATCCACGACGCCCAGGGTAGCCGTGCGCGACGAAACGGCCGCGAGAGTGGACACTCGAACCATGCCCCAGTGGATCGTCATCGCCCTCGTCGCGTGGATCGCGGTCTCGATCGTCACGGCGTTGGTGCTCGGCGCGGCGATCCGCCTGCGCGACACCCACGAGTCACCGCGGGACGCGAACACGGAATCGGACTCCGCCGAGGCCACCCGGTCGGACGATCCGTGACGTCGAGCGGTCCACCGGGAAAAGCGAAGCCCCCCACCTGCGATCGTGCAGGTGGGGGGCTCTGTGTGGAGCTGCCGGGAATTGAACCCGGGTCCTACGCAGCTTCGCCTGGGCTTCTCCGTGTGCAGTTCGCTATGCCTCTACTTGGATCTCCCGGTCTCGCGAACAAGCCGTGATGACGATCCCAGTCACTGTTTGATGTCCCGTCCGACTCCGTGACCGAGCCGACCGGTGGAGCCCTCTAGCTGATGCCAGTACCCGACCCGAGGGCGAGATCGGACTGACAGACACGCTTCGCTACTTAGGCAGCGAGAGCGTAGTCGCGCTGATTGGAATCGGCGCTTAATTGGTTGCAGCGACGCTCACGGTGGTCTCTTGCCTGCACCGACACGCTTCCCCTGACTCAACGTACGCAGTCGAAACCGTTCAGCCCCGTACGTTCCCAGCACCCTGCTGGGACCACACACTGTAACGCCCCGCGGCGGAGAAATCATCCTCGTTTCCGCTCCGGCGTGTCGCGGGCACTATTTTGGACAAATGTCCAGCAGCGGTTTACCCTGCGGAACCAATTCGGCAGATGATTTCGCCCACACACCGCTTCCCGGGGAGACGTGCGACACCCATGAGACCCGCAGCCCGCATCGTGACCGCCCTCGCCGTCGCCCTGTCGCTCGGGCTCGGCACCGCCGCCGTCGCCACGGTGGCCGCGGGCGCCGCACCCGCCCCGGCACCGACCGGCCCCGGCGACGACCCGGTCTTCGGCCTGGCGAACGGGTGCTACGCGCTGCGGTCCGAGCAGACCGGGTCCTTCACCCGCCTCACCCCCGACGGGTACCGCGTCGACGCCGCCGGCCCGGCCGACGCCGAGGCGTTCCGGATGCACGCCGCGCAACTGGGCCGGTTCATGTTCTACGGGCGCGGCGGCGACCTGCTCGCCCACGACGACGCCCACGCGATCATCGCGACCCGCGACGCGACGCCGGCGACGGACTGGACCCTCACCCACACCGACGGCGGTTACAGCATCACCGCGACCGCGACCGGCAACCAGCTCACGGCCCACGACGGCCTGCTGTTCTCGACCGACCCCGGGGTCGACCCGGCCGGCGGACGGTTCACCCTGGTCCCGACCACCGGGTGCGCGGACTTCCCCGACTCCGAGGTGAACGCGACCGGCACCCCGCTGTCGGGCACCGGCCCGAACGGCGAGGTGCGCGGCTTCATCGACGCGCACGTGCACCTCGACGCCAACCTGTTCATCGGCGGCCAGGTGCACTGCGGCACCCCGTTCGACCCCCAGGGCATCACCGTCGCCCTGCGCGACTGCGCCGACCACGGCACCGACGGCTTCCCGGCCCTGCTCGAGAACATCCTGTCGCACGGGACGCCGGTCGCCGGGCACGACACCGTCGGCTAGCCGACGTTCAAGGACTGGCCGAACGCCGATTCGCTGACCCACGAGCAGACCTACTACCGCTGGGTCGAGCGCGCCTGGCGCGGCGGCCTGCGCATCTTCACGAACCTGCTGGTCAACAACCGGGTGCTGTGCGACGTCTACCCGCTGAAGAACCGCTCCTGCAACGACATGGACACCATCCGCGCGCAGGCGGAGCAGGTCCACGAGATGCAGGACTACATCGACGCCCAGTACGGCGGTCCGGGCCGCGGCTGGTTCCGCATCGTCAGCTCCCCCGCCGAGGTCCGCAAGGTCGCCGGGGAGGGCAAACTCGCCGTCACCATCGGCATCGAGACCTCCGAGCCGTTCGGGTGCGGCCTCCGCGACGGCGTGCCGCAGTGCACCGAGGCCGACATCGACCGCGGGCTCGACGAGGTCTACGCGATGGGTGTCCGGCAGATGATCGTCACCCACAAGTTCGACAACGCGTTCGGCGGCGTCCGGTTCGACGGGGGTATCCAGGGTGTCGCCGTCAACGTCGGCAACTTCCTCGGCACCGGGAAGTTCTGGGAGGCCGAGCCCTGCACCGGCCCCGAGCACGACAACGAACTGCTCTCGGTCGGGGACGGTCCGGCCGAGGCGCTCGCGGCGCTGCCGCCGGGCGTGACCACCCCGGTGTACCCGTCGGGGCCGCTGTGCAACACCCGCGGGCTGACACCACTGGGCGAGCACATGGTCCGCGGCATGATCGACCGCGGCATGATCGTCGACATCGACCACATGGGCGTCAAGACCGCCGAGGACACCCTGCGGATCCTGGAGGCGGAGAAGTACTCGGGCGTGGTGTCGAGCCACAGCTGGACCGACCCGCTGAACTACGAACGGATCTACGCGCTCGGCGGGTTCGTCGCCGCGTACGCGTCGAGCCTGCAGGACGACCCGAAGAAGGAGGACTTCATCTCGACGTGGCGCAAGGCCCGCGACATGCGCAGCGACGGCTACTACTTCGGCTTCGGCTACGGCGCCGACACCAACGGCTTCGGGCCGCAGGCCCGGCCGCGCGCGAACGCCGCGAACAATCCCCTGCACTACCCGTACACCACCTTCGACGGCGGCACGGTGATGGACCGCCAGCGGACCGGCGAGCGGGTGTTCGACCTGAACGTCGACGGTGTCGCGCAGTACGGCCTGATTCCGGACTGGATCGAGGACATGCGGAACGTGGCCGGTGCCGACGGCGACCAGATCGTCGAGGACATGAGCCGCGGCGCCGAGGCGTACCTGCAGATGTGGGAGCGCGTGGCCAAATAGTGCTGTCGAATCCTCCGGTTGCGGTGGAGGTCCGGGCCTAGACTCGACTGCGAGCCGACACCGCGACCGCGAGGAGGCCGACGTGGCCGACCGAACCTCACCCCGTGCGAGCCAGGTAGTGCCCGTCACTTCACCCGAGCAGATCCGCAACGTCGTGCTCGTCGGCTGCAGCGGTGTCGGGAAGACGACGCTCGCCGAGTCCCTCGCCCTGGCCGCGGGGGCGGTCGGCAAGGCCGGGCGCGTCGTCGACGGCACCACCGTGTCCGACTACGAGGACATCGAGCACCAGCAGCAGCGGTCCGTGCAGCTGGCGGTGCTGCCGATCGACTGGAACGGTGTGCGGGTCAACCTGCTCGACCCGCCCGGCCACCCCGACTTCGACGCGGAACTGCGGGCCGGGCTGCGCGCCGCCGACGCCGCGGTGTTCGTGGTCTCGGCCACCGACCCGGTCACCGCACCGACCCGCGCGCTGTGGCGCGAGGCGGCGGAGGTCGGGGTGCCCCGCGCGATCGTGGTCTCGAAGCTCGACCTGGCGCGGGAAAGCTTCGACGATATCCTCACCGCCTGCCACGACGCGTTCGGGCTCGGGCCGGACACGCTGCGCGCGGTGTACGTGCCGGTGTTCCGGGACGGGTCACCCAGCGGGTCGGTCGATCTGCTGACCGGTCGCGGCTACGGGGACGTCGAGGCCGCCCCCGACACCTCGGCAGCCCGGGAGAGTCTCGTCGAGGCGATCTCCGGTCTCGACGACACCCTGATGGAGCGGTACCTCGCCGGCGAGGAGCTCGACACCGAGGCGCTGTTCGCCGGGCTGCGGCACGAGATCGTGGACTGCACGCTGCATCCCGCCCTCGCGGTCACCGAGGCCGGGTTCGGCACGGCCGAGCTCCTCGACCTGATCACCGGGTCGTTCCCCGACCCGACACGCCGGGTCGGTCCGGGGCCTTTCGCCGACCCCGATGCCCCGCTGACCGCGCAGGTCATCCGGATCACCGGGGACGCCTACGTCGGCCGGATCAACCTGGTGCGGGTGTACGCGGGCACCCTGCGCCCGGACACCCGCCTGCAGGTCCTCGGGGCCGACGGCGCCAACGAGGACCGGATCACGACGCTGGCCGGGCCGTTCGGGAAGTCGACCCATCCGGTCCCGGAGGCCGTCGCCGGCGACATCGTGTGCGTGCCGAAACTCGCGTCCACCCACATCCGCGACACACTCGCCGACGATCCCGCGACCACCCCGATGCCGGCGTGGCCGTTGCCGCCGGCGCTGCTGCCGATCGGGGTCGAGGCGCACAGCAAGGCCGACGAGGACAAGCTGTCACAGGCGCTGGTCCGGCTCACCGTCGAGGACCCGGCCCTGCGACTGGAGCAGAACCCGCACACCCACCAGCTGGTGTTGTGGTGCACCGGCGAGGCGCACGCAGAGGTGACGCTCGACCGGCTGCGCAACCGGCACGGGGTGCACGTCGACACGGTGCCCTACCAGGTGGCGCTGCGGGAGACGTTCGGTGCCAGCGCGTCCGGACACGGCCGGCTCGTCAAGCAGTCGGGCGGCCACGGCCAGTACGCGATCTGCGATCTCGAGGTCGAGCCGCTGCCTGCCGGGGAGGGATTCGAGTTCGCGGTCCGCGTCGTCGGCGGCGCGGTGCCGAAGAACTTCATCCCGTCGGTCGAGAAGGGGGTCCGCACGCAGCTGCGGGCCGGGGTCGCGACCGGCCACCCGCTGGTCGACGTGCGGGTCACGCTCGTCGACGGCAAGGCACACTCGGTGGACTCCTCGGACGCCGCGTTCCAGACGGCGGCGGCGCTCGCCCTCAAGGACGCCGCCAGCCACACCGAGATCCGGCTCCTCGAACCGGTCGCGGCGGTGCGGGTCATCGTCCCCGACGACTATCTCGGCGCGGTGCTCAGCGACCTGTCCGCGCGGCGCGCCCACGTGCTCGGCACCGAGACCCCCGAGCCCGGCACCGCGCTGCTGCGCGCCGAGGTACCCGAGATCGAGTTGGCCCGGTACCCCGTCGACCTGCGCTCGCTGACCCACGGCACCGCCGAGTTCGCCCGCGCCCACCTGCGGTACGAGATGATGCCGCAGGCGGTCGCCGCGAAGCTCACCGGCAACGGCGCCGCCCGCTGACCCGCGGTCCGCTCACGCGGCGGCGATCATCGCGACGGCGGCAAGCGCGAGCACCATCCCGACCTGCTGGAGCCGTCCGATTCGCTCCCCCAGCATCGTCATCGCCAGCAGCACCGTCGCCGCCGGATACAGCGACCCGATCACCGACACCAGCGACAGCATCGCCCCGGCGAACGCGTACAGCATCGCGCCGTTCGCGACGAGGTCGAGCAGCGCGATCCCGACCGCGAGCCTGACGACGTCGCGGGGTGGCCGGGTGAACTGCCGGGACCCGACCGCCACCGCCCACACGACGACGGTCGCGGTGGCCCGCGACACCACCAGCGGCCACAGTCCGGACTCGTCGCCGATCTGGTGCAGGAACACGAAGGCCAGCGCGAACGCGATCCCCGAGCCGACGGTCAGCCAGGCGACGGCCGGGGTGAACCGGGCCGGGTGACCGTCGACGGCCTCCCCCGCCGACTCCGGGGTCTCGCGGCTGACCAGTACGACGGCGACCAGCGCGAGCGCCACCCCGGCCAGGGCCAGGGCCCCGGGCCGCTCCCCGATCAGCAGTCCGACGAGGACCGGGATCCCGGCGACGAGGACCGCGGTCAGCGGCGACACCACCGACATCGGACCGTCGGCGAGTGCGAGGTAGAACCACCACACCGCGATGCCGCCTGCGATTCCGGACGCGGCGCCCCACAGCGCGGTCGAGGAGGTGAGCGTGCCCCCGAACAGCGGCGCCACGGCCAGCGCAATCAGCAGCGAGATCGGGTACGAGACGATCACGACCCGCAGGGCGGCGACCCGCCGGGACGCCAGGCCGCCGACGAAGTCGCTGACCCCGTACCCGACGGCGGCGACCAGGGCGAGCAGGATCGCCGTCACGGCTCGTGTCGCAGCCGCGACGGAGTCGGCGGCTCCTGTCGCAGCCGCGACGGGGTCAGCGGCTCATGCCTTTCACCCGCCGGCCCAGTTCGCGGGTCACCTCGCGCTCGGCGGTGCGGCGGGCGATGTCCTGCCGCTTGTCGTAGTCCTGCTTGCCCTTGGCGAGGGCGAGCTCGACCTTCACCTTGCCGTCGCTGAAGTACATCGACAGCGGCACCAGCGTCTGGTTGCCCTCCCGCGACTTGCCGACGAGGCTGTCGATCTCGCGCCGGTGCAGCAGCAGCTTGCGGGTGCGACGCGGCGAGTGGTTGGTCCAGCTGCCCTGCCCGTACTCGGGGATGTGCAGTCCACGCAGCCACACCTCGCCGTCGTCGACGGTCGCGAATGCGTCCACCAGCGAGGCCTTGCCCTCACGCAGGCTCTTGACCTCGGTGCCGACGAGCGCGATCCCGGCTTCGAAGGTGTCGAGGATGGTGTAGTTGTGCCGTGCCTTGCGGTTCTGGGCGATGACCTTGCGGCCCTTTTCCTTCACGTCGGGGCCCCTTCAGTACCTCAGCGAGAAATCAACACTGACCAGGATAGTTCGATCTGGCAATCGATTATTCCCGCACGTACAGCCGCAGCGTCACGTACGCGGTGATCGCGGCCATGCCGACGCCGACGAGCACGAGGAACGGCGAGACCAGCAGCACGTCGCTGTTCGAGATGCGGGCGACGATGTTGGCGTCGTAGACGTCGGTGAGCACGTCGTCGATGAACAGGTTCTTCGCGGTGAACAGTGCGACGATCGCGAGGACCGAACCGACGAACGCGGCGACGACCGCCTCGAGCAGGAACGGCAGCTGGGTGTACCAGCGGGTGGCGCCGACGAGCCGCATGATGCCGACCTCGGTGCGGCGGGTGAACGCGGCGATCTGGACCATGTTGGCGATCAGCAGGATCGCCGCGACGGCCTGCACGATCGCGATCGCGAACGCGGCGTTGCGGATGCCACCGAGCACGCTGAACAGGCGTTCGACGAGGTCGCGCTGGTTGAGCACGCTGTCCACGCCGGGCCGGTGCGCGAACGTGTCCTCGATCACCCCGAATCGTTCCGGGTCGGACAACCGCACCTTGAACGAGGCGGGCAGCGCCTCCGGGCTGACCATCGACGCGAGCTCCGGCTGGTCCTTGAACACGCGTTCCTTCGCGTCCGCGACGGCGTCCTCGCGGTTGAGGTACTGCACCGACACCACCGAGTCGGTGTGCTCGAGGTCCTCCCGCAGGCCGCGGCAGATGTCCTGGGTGCACCCGGGGTCGGTGGCGGACACGTCGTCGGTGAGGAAGAGCTGCACCTCGACCCGGTCGAGGAAGATCTGTTGGGTCTTGCCGGCCATCTGCACGACGAGGAGGCCGCTGCCGAACAGGGCGAGGGAGATCGCGGTGGTGAGGATCATCGCGATCGTCATGGTGATGTTGCGGCGCAGTCCGGTGAAGACCTCGCCGAGGATGAAGCTGGCACGCATCGGAAGTGGTGGTCCTTCGTGTGTCGGGGCGGGTTCGGGGCGTTCGGGCGGCTAGCGCCCCACGCCGTAGACGCCCCGCGCCTCGTCGCGCACCACGCGGCCGAGGTCGAGTTCGACGACCCGGCGGCGCATCGAGTCGACGATGTGGTTGTCGTGGGTGGCCATCAGCACGGTGGTCCCGGTCCGGTTGATCCGTTCGAGCAGCAGCATGATGTCGCCGCTCGTGTCGGGGTCGAGGTTGCCGGTCGGTTCGTCGGCCAGCAGCACCAGCGGCCGGTTGACGAACGCGCGGGCGATCGCGACCCGCTGCTGCTCGCCGCCGGAGAGCTCGTGCGGCAGGCGGTCCGCCTTGCCGGACAGCCCGACCAGGTCGAGCACCTCGGGGACGGTCCGGTCGATCGTGGCGCGCGGCTTGCCGATCACCTCGAGCGCGAACGCGACGTTCTCGGCCACCGTCTTGCTCGGCAGCAGCCGGAAGTCCTGGAACACGCAGCCGATCGACTGCCGCAGCTTCGGCACCCGCCGCGCGGCGAGCTTGTTGACGTGGAAGTCGGCGACGTGGATGTCGCCCGACGTCGGCGTCTCCTCCTTGAGCAGCAGCCGCATGAAGGTGGACTTCCCGGAGCCGGACGGTCCGATCAGGAAGACGAATTCGCCCTTGTCGATCGAGACGTTCACCTTGTCCAGGGCGGGACGCGAGGACGCCTTGTAGGACTTGGACACACTCTCCACGCTGATCACGAGGAGCCAGTGTAGACATGCCCGGCGGCCCGCCGTGGCCCTGTGAGCGGCCACCGGTCGCCGAGCGGGACGCATGTCGACGGGTCGACGCGGGTCAGGACGTCGGCGGTGTCGCGGTCGCGGTCGGCGCGGTGGTCTCGACGGCGACGCCCGGGGGCAGTTCGACTCCGGGTGGGACCAGACCCGGCGGCAGCACGATCAGCGGCGACGTGGTCGGCGTGCCGCTCGTGCCGACGGTTCCCGACGGAGGCGACGCCGGCGCCGTCGTGCTCGGTGTCGGGGCGGTCGGGGTCGTGCTCGTCGGGTGCGGGGTCGTGCGCTGCGGCGCCGGGGCCGGGGTGGTCTGCACCGGCACCACCACCTCGCCCTGCGGCTCGTCCAGTTCCGCCTCGCTGATGAAGTAGCCGCGCAGCAGCGCGGTCGCGATGAACGCGAGCACCATGACGACGGTCGACGTGCGGAACCGGCCCAGGTGCCGCGGCCACGTCCAGGTGCGGGCCGCGGTGTGGTCCGGCGTCGGGTCCGCGCCGGCGGGGCGCGTCATGTCGCGTCTCCGTTGTCGGTGGACAGGTCGGGGCCGACGAAGATGCCCTCCCGGCGCAGCGCCGCCGCGACCCGGATGCGGAGCGCGCGCCCGACCTCGAACTGCTTGCCGGGCAGGGTGCGGGCGACGAGCCGGATGTTGACGGTGTCGAGTTCGATCGACTCGACCCCCATCACGGTGGGGGTGTCGAGCAACAACGGTTCGAGGTCGAGGTCGGCGAACGCGTCGCGGCCGACGGTGCGGAGCACGTCGTTGACGTGGTTGAGGTCCGCGGACGCGGGGATCGGGACGTCCACGACCGCGCGCGCCCAGTCCTTCGACAGGTTGACCGCCTTGACGATCTGCCCGTTCGGGACGGTGATCACCTCGCCGTCGGACGAGCGCAGCCGCGTCACCCGCAGGGTCACGTCCTCGACGGTGCCGTACGCGTCGTCGCCGGAGCCCGTGATCGCGATCTTCACGACGTCACCGAAGCCGTACTGCTTCTCCGCGATGATGAAGAAGCCGGCCAGGATGTCCTGCACGACCCGCTGCGCGCCGAAACCGAGCGCCGCACCGAGCACCGTGGCGGGCGCCACGAGACTCCCGATCGCGAACCCGAGGCGCTGCAGCACCTCGATCGCGACGAGCACGTAGACGATCGAGATCAGCACCCAGGTGATCACCTGCGCCAGCGCGTGCCGGTGCTTGGTGGCCTCGGACCGCACCAGCGCGTCGCCCTGGTTGTAGTTCAGGTCGATCCGGTCGGTGATGCGGCCACCGAGCCAGCTGAGGAACCGCCCGGCGAGCAGGCCGCCGAGAACGTACAGGACGATCTCGAGGCCACTCGACTCGAGCCAGTTCGAGAAGTCCGTCTCCGGACCCCAGCCGAACGCGAGGACGGCCAACTAGTCCTGCTCCCCGCGCATGCGCCAGCGGATCCCGGACTCGATGAAGCCGTCGATGTCGCCGTCGAGCACCGCCGACGGGTTGTTGACCTCGTACTCGGTGCGCAGGTCCTTGACCATCTGGTACGGGTGCAGCACGTACGACCGCATCTGGTTGCCCCACGAGCTGCCGCCGTCGCCCTTGAGGGCGTCCATCTCGGCGCGCTCCTCCTGACGCTTGCGTTCGAGGAGCTTCGCCTGCAGGACTCGCATCGCGGACACCTTGTTCTGCAGCTGCGACTTCTCGTTCTGGCAGGTGACGACGATGCCGGTCGGGATGTGCGTCAGCCGGACCGCGGAGTCGGTGGTGTTGACGGACTGGCCGCCGGGACCCGACGAGCGGTAGACGTCGACGCGGACGTCGTTCTCGTCGATGTCGATGTGGTCGGTGGTCTCGACGACGGGCAGCACCTCGACCTCGGCGAAGGAGGTCTGGCGGCGGCCCTGGTTGTCGAACGGGCTGATCCGCACCAGCCGGTGGGTGCCCATCTCGATCGACAGGGTGCCGTACGCGTAGGGGGCCTTGACCGCGAACGTCGCGGACTTGATGCCCGCCTCCTCCGCGTACGAGGTGTCGTACACCTCGACCCCGTAGCCGTGCTTCTCCGCCCAGCGGATGTACATGCGCATCAGCATCTCGGCCCAGTCCGCGGCGTCGACACCGCCGGCACCGGACCGGATGTTGACCAGCGCGTCGCGCTCGTCGTACTCGCCGGAGAGCATCGTCTTGACTTCCATCGCGGCGATGTCGTCGCGCAGCTTCACCCGCTCGGCGTCGGCGTCGGCGACGGCGTCGCCGCCCTCCTCCTCGGCGAGCTCGTACAGCACCTCCATGTCGTCGAGGCGGGAGCGGAGCTCCTCGACCCGGCGCAGTTCGGCCTGCGCGTGCGACAGCTGGCTGGTGACCTGTTGGGCGTGTTCCTGGTTGTTCCACAGGTCCGGGTCGGCCGCCTGGTGTTCGAGCTCGTCGATGCGGCGGCGCAGCTCCTCGACGTCGAGCACCGTCTCGACGGTGGTCAGGGTGGTGTCGAGTTCGGCGAGGTCAGCGGAAACGTCGGGATGCACAACAAAAGGTTACCGGGTGCGCGGAGTGCCCCGACTGGCGGAGTGAGCCGCCGGTAGCCTGTGACCCCGTGACCGATCTCTCCACCGACCTGCACCTCGCCCTGCGCGTCGCCGACGCCGCCGACGCCATCACCCGGGACCGGTTCGGGGCCCTCGACCTGCGGGTCGACGACAAGCCCGACCTGACCCCGGTGTCGGACGCCGACCTCGCGGTGGAACGGGAGGTGCGGGCGATCCTGTCGCAGGAGCGGCCGGAGGACGCGGTGCTCGGTGAGGAGTTCGGCGGCGAGGCCCGGTTCGAGGGCCGGCAGTGGGTCGTGGACCCGATCGACGGCACCAAGAACTTCGTCCGCGGTGTGCCGGTGTGGTCGACGCTGATCGCACTGCTGCAGGACGGGGTCCCGGTCGTCGGGGTGGTCAGCGCTCCCGCCCTGTCGCGACGCTGGTGGGCGTCCGCAGGCGCCGGTGCGTTCACGACGTTCGACGGCGGCGCGCCGAAGCGGATCTCGGTGTCCGCGGTCGACCGCCTCGGGTCGGCGAGCCTGAGCTTCTCGAGCCTGAGCGGCTGGCGCGACCTCGGCATCCGGGACCGCTTCCTGGACCTGACCGACGCCGTGTGGCGGGTCCGCGGCTACGGCGACTTCTACTCCTACTGCCTGCTCGCCGAGGGCGCCCTCGAGATCGCGGCCGAACCCGAGGTGTCGCTGTGGGATCTGGCGCCGCTGGACCTGCTGGTCCGGGAGGCCGGGGGCCGGTTCACCGCGCTGGACGGCACGCCGGGCCCGCACGGCGGCAGCGCGGTCGCCAGCAACGGGCTCCTGCACCGGGCCGTGCTGGATCGGCTCGGCACCGGCGCCGACCGGGCGTGACCCGCGCGCCGGGGGCGCTCCCCCGCGACCCCCGGCCGTGACCGGATCACACCGCGCTCGGCGGGCGGTCGCGGTGAGAGCTCGTGCACACCGCCGAGCGCATCGGCCGGGTGCGGCCGCCGCCGTGGTGGATCCGAACGGGCGGACACCTCACCCCCACACCGGCTCGCACCGACCGATCGGGCGCTCGCGCAGGATCTCCCGGGCACGCGAGCGCGCGGCGTTGTACTCGTACCAGGCCCCGTCGGCCCCGATGTCGACACCGGCCAGCGCGCAGGAGCGGGCCGGCTCCGGCAGCCGGTCGAGGGCGGGCACCGCGTCGGCCGACAACCCGCGCAGGTATCCGACGTCGAGGTCGCCGGTCCGCTCGTACCGCTGGACGTTCCGCTCCGCGATGTACCCGTCCGGGTTCACCACCGCCAGCGCGAGGACCCCGGCCACCGCCGACACCAGCACCGCCGTCGGCAGCCACCGCCCGCGCAGCCGCCACCCCGCCGCGAGCAGCAGCCCGACGATCGCGCCGAACCACAGCTCGGCGACCATGACGCCCAGCCTCAGCCGGGTGAGGCCGAACACGGTCTCGTACAGCGACATCCGATGGACCGCCGATGCGACGACGACCAGCGAGAGCAGGCACAGCGCGCCGAGGACCAGGCGGGCGAGGACCCGGTCCCGCGGCCGCGTCCGGTCGATCCGCCGGACCGCGACCGCGATCACGACCAGGGTCAGCGCGGTCACCGCGCACAGCTGCCAGAAGCCCTGCCTGGCATAGCCGGCGTAGGTCAGGTCGGTGCTGCGCAGCACGTGCCCGCGGCCGCCGAACAGCTCCCGCAGCTGCACCGCGACGAACCCGGCGAACAGCAGGTCGAGCGCCGCCACCGGCACCGCCCACTCCCAGCGGGCGCTGGGGCGACCCGGCGCGGGAGCGAACGCGTCCGGCCGCGGCGGCCGGCGCCGCAGGTACGCCGCGGACAGCGCGACGGCGGCCACCGCGGCGCCGACGGCCAACCGCCCCAACGGATTGCGCACCCGCACACTCGGCACGAGCGCGTCGAAGACCGCGCCGAACTCGGGGTCGGCGCTGACCAGCAGGGCGCCGAACACCGCGACCAGCGCGACACTCACCGCGGCCACCACCAGAACGCGGCCGAGCGGCACGCCGCCCCCGGATCGCGTGCGCCCCCGGCGCACCCAGCCCGCCACCCGCAGCGGGGTGCACCACGGGACGAACGGCGCGAGCGCGTGCCCGGTCCAGGTCCGCGTCCCGAGCAGCGCGGCGGTCCACACCAGCCAGCTCAGCAGGACGCAGGCGAGCACCAGCCCGGGCGCGTCGCGGAGCGCGGCCACCACGAGCAGCGCCAGCGCGGCCGCGGCGCCCACCAGCAGCGCGGGCCGAGGGCGCGGCGGGACGGTCGCGAGCACCGTCGCGGCCACCGCGATGCCCGTCAGCGGGTAGGCGACGCCCGCCACGGACGGCTGCAGGGTGAGCGCGCCGAGCAGGCCGACGCCGAGCGCCGCGCCCACGGTGGCCCGCGGCGGGATCGACGTCCGGTCGGGTCGCCACACGTCCCGGGGCCACATCAGCGGGTCGGGCACTGCGCCCGCCGCGGGGCGGTGCGGGATGGTCGTGGTCATCGTGGATCCTCCTCGTCCACGCCCGCCCCGGATCCGGGCAGGCGCCCTCGCGGGACGGCGATCTCGTCGTACCGAATGGGTGAATCGTTCTGTCGGGGTGGGTACTTCGGCGTTACGGCGGCGGCAGCACGACCCGGATGCAGCAGCCGGTGTCGGTGTCGACCACCTCGATCCGGCCGCCGTGCAGCTCGACGGCCCAGCGGGCGATCGCCAGCCCCAGCCCGGTGCCGCCGTCGGGTGAGCCGCCGCGGGTGAAGCGCTCGAACACCCGGGTGCGGTCGGCCACCGCGATGCCGGGTCCGTCGTCGTGGACGTCGACGACGAGCGCGCCCGCCTGGCCGGTCCGGGCCCGCACGGTCACCGGCGCGGGCGCCGAGCCGTGCCGTGCCGCGTTGTCCACGAGGTTGGCCACCACCTGGTGCAGGCGTGCGGGGTCGGCGTGGCCGCGCAGGCCGGGCGGCTGGACGTCGATCCGCACCTGCGCGGGGTGCTCGGGGTCCGACGCCTGCCGGACCACCTCCTCGAGGAAGGGACGCACGGCGAAGCCGACCCGCCGCAGCGGCACCGCGCCGCCCTCGAGGCGAGAGAGGTCGAGCAGGTCGGCGACCAGCCCGCCGAGGCGCTCGGTCTGCGACAACGCCACCCGCAGGGTCTGTTCGTCGGGTTCCTGCACCCCGTCTACCAGGTTTTCGAGCACCGCGTGCAGCGCGGCGATCGGGGTGCGCAGTTCGTGCGAGACGTTGCCGATCAGCTCCCGGCGGTACCGGTCCTCCGCCTCCAGGTCGGCGGACATCTGGTTGAACGCCGACGCCAGTTGCCCGATCTCGTCGCGCGAGGTGGCCCGCACCCGGCGCGAGTAGTCGCCGGTCGCCATCGCCCGCGCGGCCTCCGTCATCTCCCGCAGCGGCGAGGTCATCCCGTGCGCGAGCACCTGCGTGACGACCAGGGACACCACCAGCGCGGTCAGCAGGGCGAAGCGGAACTGCCACTGGGCCGTCACCCAGAACGTGACCGAGGAGAACAGCAGCGACGCAGCCACGAGCAGGCCGGTCTTGACCTTGAAGGACCGGAACGGGTCGAGCGGCCGCGGCCACCTCATCGCGGCGGCTCCAATGCGTAGCCGACGCCGTGCACGGTCCGGATCAGGTCGCCACCGAGCTTGCGCCGCAACGCCTTCACGTGGCTGTCCACGGTCCGGCTGTTCGCCCCGTCGGCCCACCCCCACACCTGCTCGAGCAGCGATTCACGGGCGATGGCGGCCCGCGGTCTGGAGGCGAGGTGCGCGAGCAGGTCGAACTCGGTCCGGGTCAGGTGCACCTCCGCGTCCCCGAGCCGGACCCGCCGCTGGGTCAGATCCAGCGACACCGTCCCGAACACCATCGGATCCGGTTCCCGCGCCGCGTCGGCGGTGCGCTGCGCCCGGCGCAGCAGGGCGGACACCCGGGCCACCAGCACGCGCATGCTGAACGGCTTGCTCAGGTAGTCGTCGGCGCCGACACCGAGCCCGATCACCATGTCCGTCTCGTCCGCACGGGCGGTGAGCATCAGCACCGGTACCGGGTCGGCGGCCTGGATGCGCCGGCACACCTCGAGGCCGTCGAAGCCGGGGAGCATGACGTCCAGCACCACCACGTCGGGGGCGAACTCGGCACACCGGGCGACCGCGTCGGGGCCGTCGTACGCGGTCCGCACCTCGTATCCCTCCGCGCGCAGCCGCGCGGCGATCGACTCGGAGATCGTGCGTTCGTCGTCGACGACGAGCACTCTTCGCTGGGTCATGCACCCGACTGTATTGCCCGGATGAGGGGATCCTCGGGGGGCCGTGTGAAGGTTCGGTGCAGGTTCGCGGGCGATGCCGGAGCGCCGGCCGGGCAGCCGGGCGTCGACCCCCCACCAGCCCGGTCACGCGCGCCACGCCGTGCGAGCGCCGCGGCGTCAGGTCCGGTTCGCCGAGCTCCCCAGATCGACCTCGAGGACGGCGCCGCTGGTGTGGGTGGCGCCGACGAAGTACAGCACCGCGCGGGTGATCTCCTCCGGCTCCACCCAGGGCTGCCGCATCGGCGTGATTCCGGCGAACCGGGGTCGGGCGTCGTCGAGCGTCGGATGCTCGAGTTCCGGGCAGAAGACGCGGAACGTGCTGTCGTTGAGCACCATCGGCGTCGCGACGGTGGTCGGGCAGACGACGTTCGCGGTGATCCCGTCGGTCGCGACCTCCAGCGCCACGGACTTGACGAGCCCGATCAGACCCCACTTCGAGGCGGCGTAGTGCGCGAGGTTGCGCATGCCGCCGCGGCCCGCCCCGGACGAGATGGCGACGATCCGGCCGAACCGGCCCCGCCGCATCAGCGGAACGGCGGCCCGGATGCACCGGAAGGCCCCGGCGAGGTTGGTCTCGACCATGTCCGACCACGCCTCGTCCGAGATCTCGTGGACCTGCGCGAAACCGCAGATGCCTGCGTTCGCGACGAGGACGTCCAACCGCCCGTAGCGCGCGTCGACCTCGTCGAACAGCGCCTGCACCGACGCCGAATCGCGGACGTCGGTGACCACACCGATCGCGGTACCGCCGGCCGCGGCGATCGCGGCGACGGTCTCGTCGAGGTCGGCTCGGGTGCTCATCGGGTAGGCCACCGTCGGGACCTGGTCCGCGATGTCGGCCGCGACGACCGTCGCGCCCTCGGCGGCCAGGGCGAGGGCGTGGGCCCGCCCCTGCCCGCGTGCGGCGCCGGTGACCACGGCGATCTTCCCGTCCAGAGAACCCATGTCAGTGCTCCTCGGTGGTGTCGAGTCGGTAGAGGCGGCGCGCGTTCGTCTCGAACAGCGCCGCCCGGTCGCCGGCCTCGAACTGTGCTGCGGCGTCGAGATATCCGTCGTAGAGCCGGTCGAACTCGCCGTACATGCGGTCCACCGGGAAGTTGCTGGCGAACATCGCCCGACGCGGACCGAACACGTCCAGGCAGCGCTGCACCCACGGTCGCTGCACGGCGGCGTCGAGGGTGTGCAGGGTCATCCCGAGCCCGGAGATCTTGCAGTGCACGTTCGGGCGCTCGCCCAGCCGGGCGAGCGCGGCCGACCAGTCGTCGAAGTCCGTTGCCGCGATGGGCCATCCGGCGTGCTCGAGCACCACGGTCAGGTCCTCGTGGTCGCGCAGGACCTCGGCCCACGCGGGCATCGAGTGCGGGTGGGCGACGAGGTCGAAGACCAGCGAGTGCCGCCGCAGGTGGTCGAGCAGCCGCCCCGTCACCGGCGCGGCCGGATCGAGCCCGCGCAGCACCCGGATCCCGCGGAAGAGCGGGCTGCGGCGTTGCGCGTCGAGCTGGGCTTCGATGCTCGACCAGTCGGAGTCCGGGTCCACGGCGCCGACCGCCGCGGCCGGCCAGCCGCTGTCGCGGGCGAGTTCGTCGAGCCAGGCCAGCTCGTCGAGGTGGGCGCCCGGCCGGCTGGTCGCGGACACGTGCACGATCGCGGTGACGTCGTAGCCGGCGGTGTCGGCCCGGTAGTCGGCGGCGGTGTAGTCGTGGGCCATCCTCGTCAGGTCACCCAGCGTCGACGGCCGGGCCTCGTCCGGTTCCTGCATCAGCGGATACCACCGCTGCACGGACGGCAGCCAGTGGTGGACGTGTGGATCGACGATCGGGAGTTCCGCCATCTGGACGAGCCTGCCCTACCCGCCGTCGACGTCCAAGCTCGTCACCCGCTGACCGGAAATCCGAGGGTCCCGCGGACCGGAAGGCCGCCCGCGTGGCCCGACGGGAACGGGCCGTCCCGGTCGGCGAATCGCATTCAGGCGCCGACGAATCGGGGGCACGCTTCTCCCGGAACGCGGCGACCGCCTCGGCGGAATCGCGAATGGACCGCACGACGGCCTGCTCCGCGGCGACCGTCGACAGCGCGGGGCCACCGCAGAACGCTCGACTTCACTTCTTACTCTGAAGTAAGATAGCGACGTCCCAAGACCGAACACCGAGAAACTGGTGATCATGAGCAAGCAAGACAGCGTTGTGAATACGAACGGTGCCGCGCGACACGCAGACGATTCGGCGGCTCGCCGCAAGCGCGACACCTCCGCGGTCGGCCTCAACCCGATCAAGCGAGACGCGATGGGCGCCGCCATGCGCGTGCTGACCAAGATCACCGGGTCGGACATCGCCGAGAAGTACAACCTCCGCGAGCCGATCAACCGGGTCACCTACGAGGGCACCAAGACCGGGTTCAAGACGCTCGGCGCGGCCACCCGCACCTTCGCGAAGGTCTCCGGCGGCGGCAAGCCCACCCGTCTGCCCGACGGCGAGGCGAAGAACGCCGACTACTTCGATCTCACCCCCACCGACGAGCAGCAGATGATCGTCGACACCGTGCGGGAGTTCGCGGCCGAGATCCTGCGCCCCGCCGCGTACGACGCCGACGCGGCCGCCTCCTCCCCGGCCGACCTCGGCACCCGTGCGGCCGAACTCGGCATCACGCTGATCAACGTGCCGGAGGAGTTCGAGGGTGTCGCCACCGAGCGCGGCGCCGTGACCAACTCACTGGTCGCCGAGGCCCTCGCGCACGGCGACATGGGGCTGGCGCTGCCGATCCTCGCGCCCAGCGGTGTCGCGGTCGCGCTGACCCAGTTCGGCTCCGAGGCACAGCAGAAGACGTACCTGCCGTCGTTCACCGGCGAGAACGTCCCCGCCGCGGCGCTGGTCGTCACCGAGCCCCGCGCGCTGTTCGACCCGTTCGCGTTGCAGACGAAGGCGGTGCGCTCCCCCAGTGGCTACCGGCTCAACGGCGTCAAGTCCCTCGTCCCGGCCGCCGCGGACGCGGAACTGTTCGTCGTCGCCGCCGAACTCGACGGGCGCCCGGCGCTGTTCATCGTCGAGTCCGACTCCAAGGGCCTTGTCGTGGAAGCCGATCCGAGCATGGGCCTGCGTGCGGCGGGCCTCGGCCGGCTGAACCTCACCGACGTCGCGGTGCCCGAGTCCGCGATCCTCGGCGAGGGCGACGCCGATCAGCGCGCCGCCGACTACGCCGACGCGATCCGCCTGGCCCGCCTCGGCTGGGCGTCGCTCGCGGTGGGCACCGGACAGGCCGTCCTCGACTACGTGATCCCGTACGTCAACGAGCGCGAGGCGTTCGGCGAGCCGATCAGCCACCGCCAGGCGGTGGCGTTCATGGTCGCCAACATCGGCATCGAGCTCGACGGCCTGCGGCTGGTGACGCTGCGCGGCGCGTCCCGTGCCGAGCAGGGCCTCTCGTTCGGCCGTGAGGCCGCCCTCGCCCGGAAGCTGGCCACCGACAAGGGCATGCAGATCGGCCTCGACGGTGTGCAGCTGCTCGGCGGGCACGGCTTCACCAAGGAGCACCCGGTCGAACGCTGGTACCGAGACCTTCGCGCCATCGGCGTTGCCGAGGGCATCGTCCTCATCTGACGCCGACGCCACAGGAGAAACAGACAATGATCAATCTCGAACTTCCCAAGAAGCTGAAGGCGTCCGCGAACCAGGCGCATCAGGTCGCCGCGCAGATCCTGCGCCCCGCCTCGCGCAAGTACGACCTCGCCGAGCACGAGTACCCGGTCGAGCTCGACACCATGGCCGCGATGGTCGAGGGCCTCAACGACTCCGGTGTCGGCGCGTCCGGCGCGGCGCTGGGCCGAGGCGACGCCCCGTCGGTGATCGGCAACGCCAACGGCGGCAACATGGCGTCCCTGATGAACGTCATCGAAACCTGTTGGGGTGACGTCGGTCTGACCCTGTCGATCCCGTACCAGGGCCTCGGCAACTCGGCGATCGCCGCGGTCGCCACCGACGAGCAGCTCGAGCGGTTCGGCAAGGTGTGGGCGTCGATGGCCATCACCGAGCCGAGCTTCGGCTCCGACTCGGCGGCCGTCACGACCACCGCGGTCCTCGACGGGGACGAGTGGGTCCTCAACGGGGAGAAGATCTTCGTCACCGCCGGCGAGCGCTCCACCCACGTCGTCGTCTGGGCGACCGTCGACAAGTCCAAGGGCCGCGCGGCGATCAAGTCGTTCGTCGTGCCGCGCGACGCACCGGGACTGTCCGTCGCCCGGCTCGAGCACAAGCTCGGCATCAAGGCGTCCGACACCGCGGTCCTGCTGCTGCAGGACTGCCGGATCCCGAAGGACAACATTCTCGGCAATCCCGAGGTGAACGTCGAGCAGGGCTTCGCCGGCGTGATGCAGACCTTCGACAACACCCGCCCGATCGTCGCGGGCATGGCCGTGGGCCTCGGCCGTGCGGTGCTCGAGGAGCTGCGCACCGTCCTGTCGGAGGCCGGTGTCGAGGTCTCGTACGACATCCCCGCGAACAACCAGCACGCCGCGGCGGCCGAGTTCCTGGCCCTCGAGGCCGACTGGGAGGCGGCGTACCTGCTGGCGCTGCGCGCCACCTGGATGGCCGACAACAAGAAGCCGAACTCGCTCGAGGCGTCGATGTCGAAGGCGAAGGCGGGCCGCACCGGCACCGCGGTCTCCCTCAAGGCCGTCGAACTCGCCGGCACCGAGGGGTACTCGCAGCGTCCGCTGCTCGAGAAGTGGGCCCGGGACAGCAAGATCCTCGACATCTTCGAGGGCACGCAGCAGATCCAGCAGCTGATCGTGGCGCGGCGCCTGCTCGGCAAGTCGTCGACCGAGCTCAAGTAGCCTGCGCAGCAGCTTTTTTCACGAGACGATCCGCCCCGGTCGCATCCACTGCGACCGGGGCGGAATTGTCGCTGCACCACTTCTCGTCCGGCCCCGAGATCGTGTCGCGCCTGCTCGGTGACGTCACCGAGGAGCGTTTGCGTGTCGTCGATGCGCACGAGCCACACCGCGGTCGCCAGGGCGACCGCGCTCGGGGCGGTGACCAGTCGGCCCCGCCAGGTCATCGGAGCACCGGCGTCAGCGGGTCGGGCCGGTCACCCCGCCATCGTTGCATCAGATGCAACGGGACCTCCCTCGACGCGGCGCCCCGATGCAGTGACAGGAGAAGGACGAGAGACCATCCCTGACGGGTGAGGCGGACCGGCCCGGTGTCCACCAGAGTCGGACGTGTTCAGCAATGACACACGGACGGAGCGGCAATGACCGAGGCGGCGAAGGCGACAGAGGCGGAGACCGGCGGTGTCCGAGACGACGAGCCGATGTCCCCGCTCCTGCGGCAGATCAACGGCGGCCGGTGGTTCCCTGAGGAGGAAGCGGAAGCGTTGCGTGCGGAGTTGTACTACCAGCGCGCGGTGCACGCCTACACCACGATGCTTCCGGCGTTGAACGTGATCGGGATGCGCGACGGCTCCGAGGCCACGTTCGGCAGGGGCTACCACGTCCTGCCGATCTGGAAGGATCGGATGGACAGCCGCACCTGGGTACCCACCCCGAACGCGGACGTCATCTACGCCATGAGCTACCTCGACCTGGGCAAGACCGGGCCGCTGGTGGTCAACGCACCGGCGAACGTCATCGGCATGTTCACCGACTTCTTCCAGCGCACCCTCACCGACGTCGGCGCGGTCGGGCCCGACCGCGGGCGCGGTGGCCTGTTCCTGTTGCTGCCCCCGAACTACGACGGACACGTTCCGGCGGGCTACTACACGTTCGAGTCCTCGACCTACAACGTCTTCCTGTTCTTCCGCACCATCATGGGACAGGGCGACGGCGAACCGGACCCGTCGGCAGGTGTCGCTGTGGCCGAACGCACCCGCGTCTACCCGCTGTGGGAGACGGAGAAGGACGTGCCTGCGATGGAGTTCCCCAATGCCAGCGGCGTCCGGGTCAACATGATGTACCCGACGGACTTCACCTTCTGGACCAAGCTCAACGAGTTCGTGGACTACGAGCCGGTCGCCGCGATCACCCCGGAGCTGCGTGGTGTGCTGGCCTCGATCGGGATCGTCAAAGGCCGGCCGTTCGAGCCCACCGACTGGCAGCGGGCTCAGCTCGAACGCGCTGTCGTCGACGCGCCGAAGATGATCCTCGCCAGCGCCCAGCTCGGCCGTCCCGACGAGCGCAACCTCTACTACGACGACCGCCAGTGGGAGGCGGCCTGGGCGGGCGGCACTGCGGAGTGGATGCAGCGGTCCTATCTCGACATCGACGCCCGCGCGCGGTTCTTCCAGTACGCGTACTCGTCGGCGCCGGCGATGAACATCCACACCACCGGCGCCGGCGCCAAGTACCCGTACGCGATCCGGGACCGCGACGGCGAGTTCCTCGACGGATCCCACACCTATCGGCTGCATCTGCCGCCGAACCCGCCGGCGGGCCTGTTCTGGGCGGCGACCGCCTACAACGTCACCGACGGCACGATGCCCGAAACCGACGAACTACTGCCCTCGACCAACGGCTACTACGACATCCCGAAGAACGAGGACGGTTCGATCGACCTGTGGTTCGGACCCGACAAGCCCGACGGCGTGGCCGACGCAGCGTTCGTCAAGGTGATCCCCGGACGCCACTTCGTCGGCGTGTTCCGGCTCTACGGCACCGGCGCCGAATTCTACGACCAGTCCTGGAAGCCCGACGATTTCGTGAAGACGACATAGGACACCGTGCCTGCCGCCGGCGCAACAAGACTCGTCAAGATGGCGGCGGACGCCCCGCCGTCGCCGTTCCACGCCGTGTCACGCTTGCGATGAGTCTCACGAGATGAGCGGAAGGCCCGGCCTTCGCCGGTTGTATCCCGTCGAACAATGCCCGGTCTGCCGGTGCTCGCACGCCGTCCACCCACCGTCTCGTCGCCTCCTCGTGGTGGGCCACCGCCACGACCCCGATCCTGCCGGCACCACGCGCCAGTGCGTCCGAACGAACTCCCTCCGGCGTCCACCGGAAGGCGCCCCCGACCGCGGCTTCGGCGCGGGGGCGCCTTTCGGCGCGTCCGCGGGCCCGCGACGGTCTAGTCTGTGACCGTCGACGCACCGGAGCCTAGGTCAGGGGGACGCGATGCCGGGCCTACGGACCAGGGTCACCGACACGTTCGGTGCGGTCCGGGTGATGGTGCGCTCGGGTCTGGTCCCGTTCCCGCGCCTCGACCGCGGCCTCGCGTCGATCCGTGCCGCCGGGACGTACGGACCCTTCGCCGGCGCGGTCCACGCACACGCCGTCGCCGGTCTCGACGCGGTCGCGATCGTCGACGAACTCGGCCAGCTCACCTACGCCGACCTCGACCGCAGGTCCAACGCGCTGGTGCGGGCGTGGGCCGCGGACGGGATCACCGCCGGTTCGGTGGTCGGCGCGATGTGCCGCAACCACCGTGGTCTGGTGCTGACGATGATCACCGCGTCCAAACTCGGTGCGAAGCTGGTCCTGATGAACACCGGATTCGCGGCCCCGCAGTTGGTGGATGTGGCTGCGCGCGAACAGGTCCGGACGTTGGTGTTCGACGAGGAGTTCGCCGCGGTGGCGGCGGCGCTGCCCACGGACGTGCTCCGCTACCGATCGTGGGGCGAACGCGCCGAGACGGTCGCGCACCTCGACGACCTGATCGACGGCCGGTCCACCGACCCGGTGCCGACACCGTCCGCCCACGGCAGCTTCGTGCTGCTGACCAGCGGCACGACCGGCACGCCGAAGGGCGCACCTCGCGAGCGGACGTCTCCGCTGGCGTCCGCCCAGTTCCTCGACCGGGTGCCGCTGCGGCCCGGACAGACGATGGTGATGGCGGCGCCGGCCTTCCACGGCACCGGCCTCTCGCAGCTCGGGCTGGCGCTGGCACTCGGGCAGACCGTGGTGCTCCAGCGGCGATTCGACCCGCTCCGGGCGGTCGAACTGACCGCGGACAACCGCGCCGACGTCCTGGTCGTCGTGCCGACGATGCTCCAGCGCATCGTCGATCTCGGGCCCGACGTCCTGTCCCGGCACGACACGACCAATCTGTCGGTGATCTTCGCGGCCGGGTCGGCGATCTCCCCCGACCTGTGCCGTCGCACCACCGCGGCGTTCGGCCCGGTCCTGCACAATCTGTACGGCTCGACGGAGGTCGCGGTCGCGACGGTCGCGACACCCGCCGACCTGGCCCTCGCTCCCGGCACCGCGGGTCGCGCCCCGGTCACCTGCCACGTCGCGCTGTACGACGACGCCGGCACCCGGGTCACCGAACCCGAGGTGGTGGGCCGGATCTTCGTGGCCAGCGGCCTGAGCTTCAACGGCTACACCGACGGCCGGGACAAGGAGCGGATCGACGGCCTGCTCTCGACCGTCGACGTCGGGCACTTCGACCGGAACGGTCTGCTGTTCGTCGACGGCCGCGACGACGACATGATCGTCTCCGGCGGCGAGAACGTCTACCCGCTCGAGGTCGAGAACCTCCTCGCCGAGCACCCCGACGTCGCGGACGCGGCGGTGATCGGGGTCGAGGACGCCGAATTCGGCCAACGGTTGCGGGCTTTCGTGGTCGCGGCCCCCGAATCAGACCGCGACGCGCAGGCCCTCGAGACGTTCGTGAAGGGCCACCTCGCCCGCTTCAAGGTGCCGCGCGAAGTGGTGTTCGTGGACGACCTGCCCCGCAACGCGACCGGCAAGCTGGTGCGCGGAGCGTTGCGGGACCTGGATCTACCGGGCGACTGAGTACTCGGCGACCGCGGCCGCGACGTCCTCCTCGATCAACGCGGCGTTGATCATCGCGCCGACCGCGACGCCCTGCGCGGCGGCCGAGATGACCTGCGCGCGTGGATCGGTGACGTTTCCGGCCGCCCACACCCCCGCCGCGGCGGTCGCGCCGGTCTGATCGGCGGCGAGGTACGTGCCGATCACCTCCCCGCCCATCTGCTGCGTCGCCGGTTCGAGACCGAGACCGTCCAGGAAACCCATGCGGGCGGCGAACTTCGGCGGCACGACGAGCGCCTCGCGGGCGACGACCGCACCGTCGGCGAGCCGGATCCCGGTGAGCCGGTCGTCGGTCACCTCGAGTCCGGTCACCTCCCCGTCGACCACGCGGATGCCGCGGGCGGCGAACTTCTCCAGGTCCGCGGCGTCGAAGGCCGCCGCCGTGTGGGTGAACAGCACCACGTCGTCGCTCCACTGCCGCCACATCAGAACCTGGTGCACCGCAAGCGGACTCGTGGCGAGAACTCCGATCGGCCGGTCGCGCACCTCCCAGCCGTGGCAGTACGGGCAGTGCAGCACGTCCCGACCCCAGCGCTCCCGCACTCCGGGCAGGTCGGGAAGCTCGTCGACGAGACCGCTCGCGACGAGGAGCTGCCGTGCCGCGACCTCGCGGGAATCATGCAGCGCCACCAGGAATCCCCGCTCGACACGGCGCACCGCGACCACGTCGCCGGCCGTGAACTCGGCCCCGTATCCGGCGACCTCGTCGCGGCCGGTCCGGAGCAGATCGCCCGGCGCCGCACCCTCCCGCCCTAGATAGTTGTGCATGTGCTCGGCCGGCGCGTTGCGGGGCTCGGCAGCGTCGATCACCAGCACCGACCGGCGCGCCCGCGTCAGGGACAGCGCCCCACCGAGTCCGGCCGCGCCACCGCCGACGATCACCACGTCGTACCTGTCGTTCATCAGTTCCTCCGTTTCGAATCCGCGGTCACCGACCACTGTCCGACCCGCCATCCCGTTTCCGCAAGTGTATTTGCCACATCAGCAAGAAGGTGCGCCGAGTCACCCCGTCTTCGGATTCGCGAGGTACCCCTACGCCGGGTCGAGGACGTTGCCGATCAATCGTCGGCCGACACTCTCGACCGCGCCGAGGCGGTCGGCGTCGGGCACGGTGCCCGAAGGCATGTGCTCGACCAGCGCCGGCAGCTGCGCGGCCGTCAGCTCCACGTGGAACTGCAGGCCGTAACCGGTCTCGCCGACCCGGAAGGCCTGGTGCGGGTACCGGTCGCTGCTCGCCGGCAGCACCGCCCCGCCGGGCAGGTCGAACGTGTTGCCGTGCCAGTGCACGACCGGCACCGTGGTCCCGAGGCCGCCGAACACCGCGTCGCGGGCGGCGTCCGGGGTCGCGGTGACGAACCCGGCACCGAACTCCCCCGTCCGGGGTCGCGGTGACGAACCCGGCACCGAACTCCCCCTCCGGCCCGGCGTACACCCGGGCGCCGAGCGCCGCGGCGATCAGCTGCGCACCGAGGCACACCCCGAGCACCGGCACACCACGCCCCAGACAGTTCGCGATCGGCTCCCGCTCGGCGGCCAGGTGCGGATGGGCGGCGTCGTCGAGCGCGTTCGTCGGCCCACCCATCACGACCAGGCCGGCGCAGTCCGCCGCGGACGGCAGCGGCTCCCCGGCAAACGGCGCACAGGTCTCGTGGCGAATCCCCTTGGCGTCCATCATGGTCGCGATCAGCGCGGGCCCCTCGAACGGGACGTGGGTGACGATCCGCCAGTGCATGCGAGCATCCTCACACAACCGCGCGAGGGCCATCGACCGCAGAGACGACGAAGGCCCGGTCTCGTGTGAGACCGGGCCTTCGTCATTGGTAGCGGGGACAGGATTTGAACCTGCGACCTCTGGGTTATGAGCCCAGCGAGCTACCGAGCTGCTCCACCCCGCGCTGCATCACCTACTGTACACGAACTTCGGAGCACTCCTGACCACCCCTCCCGAGGGTTCCCCGATGTCACATTCGCTCACCCGAAGTGACCCGCTGCGACATCAGGGGACCGTGCGACGGGGATCACACCCGAGCCCGGAACGCGGCGAGCCGGAACATCGGGCACCCGGACGCCGGCGAGGGCGGGGAGGACGGACCGAGGAAGGCCGGAAACGACAGAAGACCCGGTCTCGGGTGAGACCGGGTCTTCGTCATTGGTAGCGGGGACAGGATTTGAACCTGCGACCTCTGGGTTATGAGCCCAGCGAGCTACCGAGCTGCTCCACCCCGCGCTGCATGAACGAAGTTACACGAACGGATGAAGCGAACACAAATCGCCAGGACGGCTGTCCACGCCCACGTCCGCGAGCCCTCCGACGACGACGCGGCACGCGCCCCCGACCCCGCACATCGGAGTGACGCACTCCACAGAAATCGGGTGATCCCCGCCACATAACGGTGGGGTAACAAAGATACTGCCGAGTAGCCAGGACGCCCGATGACCTGGCGAAAGTCGCGTTACATCGATGACTTGCGTTGCGGCAGGCCACAGTTCGACGGGGATGACCCGTCGCGGATTGTTGGCTAGCGTCGTTTCCGGCCCGAAACGACCGGGCTCAGCCGACCCGCCGCTGCTCGACTCTGCCCCGCGGGATCGGAACCCCGAAACCTTCGAGGGGCAGGGACGGCGAGCCACTCGCGAACGCCTGGCGACGAACAGCAGTCTGTCCGCCACGGCCGGCCCCGTCAGCAAGCGCGGAGAGGATTCACCCCGCATGACCACTCGCAAGACAACCACGCGCGCCCTGGGCGCCGTCGCCGCGACCGCGGCGCTCGCCGCCGTCCCGATGGCCCTCAGCGCCGGCACCGCCTCCGCCGCCACCCACAACTGGGACGGCGTCGCGCAGTGCGAGAGCGGCGGCAACTGGTCGACCAACACCGGCAACGGGTACTACGGCGGCCTGCAGTTCTCGCAGAGCACCTGGTCCGCCAACGGCGGCACCGGTTCGCCGCACACCGCGTCGAAGGCCGAGCAGGTCCGCGTCGCGGAGAACGTGCTCAGCACCCAGGGTGCCGGCGCGTGGCCGGTGTGCGGTCAGTACCTGACCGCCGGCGAGCCCGAGCCCGCCCCCGCCCCGGCTCCTGCGCCGACCCCGGTGTCCCAGGTTCCGGGCGCGATCGCGCCGGTCGCCACGGCCCCGGCCCTGCCCGCGGGCATCCCGGCCCCGACCGCCGACCAGATCAAGGTGGCCACCGACCGCGCCGTCGCGACCGCCGCGCAGTTCGGCTACGGCGACCAGGCCCGCTCGCTGGTCGATGCCAACAGCGTCCTCCTGGCCGGCCTCACCCGCTGACCTGAAGCACCAAAGAGGCGCCCTGCCAACCGGAATCGGTCGGCAGGGCGCCTCTCGTCGTGTCGCTACTTGGGCAGGCCCTGGTACGCGGTCACGGCCTTCTGGAGCCGGTCCAGCGCGGCGCCGTAGGCGTTGAAGTCACCGCTCTGCTGAGCCGACTTCAACGCGGCCAGCGACGCGTCGATCTCGGCGAGCGCCTTGTTCACGTCGCCGGACGGCGCGGGGGGCGCGACCGGCACGGCGGGTGCGGGAGCCTGCGCCTGCTGCTCCGATTGCCCCGGCGGCTGCAACTCGGACGGCGTCGCCGACGGCGCGGTCGCCAGCGCACCGGCCCCCGGGAACACCTGGCTCAACGCCTCCGACAGCGTCGGCGCGTACCCGACCCGGATGCCGTTGGTGTCGCTGAAACTCACCAGCACACTGGTCAGCTGCGGGAAGGCGTTCGCCGAGTTCCGCTGCGTGTACAGCGGCTCGACGTACAGGATCCCGCCGTCGGAGATCGGCAGGGTGAGCAGGTTGCCGTACTGCACCCGGTTGGACTGCTTGAGCAGGGTCAGCGAACTGGCCACTCGGGAGTTCGACGTCATCGACGACTGCGCCTGCTGCGGGCCCTGGGTCTGGGTGTCCGTCGGCAGCTGCAGAACGGTGAACTTGCCGTAGTTCTGCGGGTCCGCGGCCACCGAGATGTACGCCGAGAGCAGTTCGCGGTTGTAGCCGACCATCGGGCTGGTCAGGCGGAACTCCGGCTTCGCGGTGTCCTGGTTGCCGAGCAGCACGTAGTACGGCGGCTGCGCCTTGTCCGTCTCGACGGTCGGATCGGTCGGCACCGACCAGAACGCGTTGTTGGTGAAGAACTCCTTCGGATCGTCCACGTGGTACTTCGCCAGCATCTCGCGCTGCACCTTGAACAGGTCCTCGGGGTAGCGGAAGTGCGCGCGCAGGTCCGGGGTGATCGCGCTCTGCGGCTGCACGGTCCCGGGGAACACGCCCATCCAGGCCTTGAGGACGGGGTCCTTCTCGTCGACCTGGTACAGCGTCACGGTGCCGTCGTACGCGTCGACGGTCGCCTTCACCGAGTTCCGGATGTACGAGACCTCCTTCTTCGGCAGCAGCCGACCGGTGTTGGCGTCGACGCTGTCGGCGACCAGGCCCTCCAGCGAACTGCGCTGCGCGTAGGGGTAGCTGTCGAGCGTGGTGTACGCGTCGACGATCCACTGCATCTTGCCGTCGACCACGGCCGGGTACACGGTCCCGTCGGTGGTCAGCCACGGCGCGACCTCGCCGACCCGGTCCCGGGGGTCACGGTTGTAGATGATCTTCGAGTCCGACCCGATCGCACCCGAGAACAGGATGTTGCGCTCGGCGTACTTGGCCGCGAATGCCACGCGGTTGAACCAGTTTCCGATCGGGACGCCGCCCTTGCCGGAGTAGGTGTACTTCGAGTCGTCGGTGTCGTACTCGCGCGGCGTGGCGCCTGCGGCGCCGACGATCGCGTAGTCGGCGTCCGTCTTGGCGATCACCTCGCCGAAGTAGATGCGCGGGTTGTCGACCTTGAGCACCGGATCGGCGGGCTGGGTCTTGAGGTCGCTGACGCTGTAGATCGGGTACCCACCGGTCGCGTTCTGGCTCTCGCCCTCGACCGCGGTGACCTGGTTCGCCGGCGCCGCGACGAAGCCGTTGCCGTGGGTGTAGACCGTGTGCCGGTTGATCCAGTCGGTCTGGTTGCCCTGCAGGTTCGACGGGGACAGCTCGCGGGCGGCGACCACGAAGTCGCGCAACTGTCCGTTGACGTTGTACCGGTCGACGTTCAGGCTCGGCGGGAACGCGTAGAAGTTCTTCAGCTGCTTCTGGGCGGTGAAGGTGGGCGAGAGGATGTTCGGATCGAGCAGCCGAGTGTTCGCGATCGTCGTCACGTCCGCGGGCAGGTCCTGGGGCTGCTTCTTCGCGACACCGCTGTAGTCGACGTACTCCACCTGGTCGTCGGTGATGCCGTACGCCTGGCGCGTCGCCTGGATGTTGCGCTCGATGTACGGGCTCTCCTTCTGCGCCGCGTTCGGCTTCACCGAGAACTGCTCGACCAGCATCGGGTAGACAGCACCGATCAGCACCGACGACAGCACCAGCAGGGCGGTCGCGAGCGCCGGGATCCGCATGTCCCGCAGGAAGATCGCCGCGAAGAACGCGAGCGCGCAGATCACCGCGATCGCCATCAGGATCAACTTCGCCGGCAGCACCGCGTTGATGTCGGTGTACCCCGCGCCGGTGAACGTCGGCTCCTTGCGGCCGCTGGAGAGCAGCGAGTAGCGGTCCAGCCAGTACGCGGCCGCCTTGAGCAGGATGAACGTTCCCGCCAGCACGCACAGCTGGATGCGGGCGGCACCGGTCAGCGCACCCTCGTGCCCCGACAGTCGCAGCCCGCCGAAGACGTAGTGGGTGACCAGGTTCGCGAGGAACGCGATCACCACGGCGACGAACAACCAGTTCAGCACGAGCCGGAAGAACGGCAGGTCGAACGCGTAGAAGCCGACGTCGAGGTGGAACTGCGGATCGTCGATGCCGAAGTCACCGCCGTGCAGGAACATCTGCACCGCAACCCAACTCGACTGCGCGACGAGGCCGGCGAGCGCGCCGATCACCACGGGCACGACAATGCCGAACAGCTTCAGGCGGCCCATCACCGTGGTGCGGTAGCGGGCGATCGGGTCGTTCGGGCCCGCCGCAGGCACGAACACCGGACGGGACCGGTACGCCATCAGCATGCCGGCGAACACCGCACCGCCGACGACCAGACCGACGACGAGGAAGAGCACGAGCCGGGTGAGCAGAACCTTCGTGAAGACGCCGCGGAACCCGACCTCGCCGAACCACAACCAGCTCACGTAGGCATCGATGAGCCGTGGCCCGATCAGGAGCAGTACCGCCGCAACGAGTGCCAGTACCAACAACACTCGGCTCCGTTTGGACAACGAAGGTAGTCCGGTGGGGGGCCGCATGCCCACGTGTCACGCTCCCGTGGTCGGGCGGCACGACGAGCGGGCCGCGGGGGTTTTGTCCCACTCTACGTTGGTTTCCTGTGTGGCCTCCGGCGTCGTCCGGGTTGTCCGGGTGCCGTGTCCGGGTGCGAGGATGACGGGGTGAGCGACTTCGACGGCGACTACACCCACCCCGGCCCGTCCGGCGCCGAGACCTACTCGGCGCAGGCCCTGGCCCGGTGCGTGCGGGAGGTGGCGGACCACGTGGACGCGGGCGGCTGGGGCCAGCCCCCGCAGATGTTCGCGCTCGTCCCCACCGCGGCCCTGGCGGCCGCGGAACCCGACCTGCTCGACCAGCTGGAGGACGGTGCCGAGCTGACCCCGGTCGAACAGGAGCCGTTCCCCGAGGACGTCGGCGGCGGCTCCCCCGCGCTCGACGAGTTCCTCGCGACGACCAGCTGGCCGGCCGGGGTCGTCGGCTGCGTCCTGGTCCAGGAGATCGTCGTGCTGCCGCCGGACGCCGCGTCGGCGCTCGATTCCGCGGTCGCGCCGGTGCTGGCGGACGAGCACGCCGCCGACGAGATGGCCCGCGCCACCGCGGGCGCGCATCCGGAGCGGCGCGACGCCCGCCTGATCGCGGCGGTGCTGCGCGACGGCCCGTCCGCGTGCGTGCTCGCCCTCAAACCCGACGAGGACGATCCCGACGCCGAGCCGGAACTGCTCACCCACGAGGATCTGGCCCCGAACCTGGTCAACGCCCTCTACGCGACGTTCGACGTCACCGACGACGACTGGTGAGGTGGCCCCCGGTCACGTGAACCGAACGCCGGGCACCGCGCTCACCCGCGTGGGCGTCAGCAGGACGGGGCGTCCGCGCCGGAGTTCAGCGCGTCGAGGGCGCCGACCGCGCCGTTCAGGTCGTCCACCCGGACCAGCCGCAACCCGTCCGGCACCCGCTGCCGGGCCTCGTCGCAGTTCTTCGCCGGGACCAGGAAGGTGGTCGCCCCCGCCTCGCGGGCGGCGATCATCTTGTACGGGATGCCGCCGATCGGCCCGACCTTGCCGTCCGAGTCGATCGTGCCGGTGCCCGCGACGAACCGGCCGCCGCTGAGCTCACCCGGTGAGAGCTTGTCGATCACGGCGAGGGTGAACATCAGGCCCGCGGACGGACCGCCCACCTCGGCGAGGTTGAAGTCGACGGTGAACGGCACCTCGGGCCGCTCGGTCGGGGTGATGCCCAGGTAGCCCTTGTCCGCGTGCCCGGGCCGGGCACCGAGCGTGACCGGGACGGCGACCTGCTGCCCGCCCCGGTCGACGACGATCGTCGCGGTCGTGCCCGGGGCCAGGTCGGCGACGGCCCGTTGCACGTCGCCGGTGGTGCGTACCGCGGTGCCGTTGACGCTGACGATCCGGTCGTCCACGTGGAGCAGGTCGTGCGACGGCCCGTCCTCCGCCACGTCGGTGATCACCAGCGCGACCGGTTCCCCCAGGTAGTGCAGGGCGGCCAGCTCGGCGGACTCCTCGGACTGCGCGAAGTCGGCGGCGTTCTCCTGCCGGACCTCGTCGCGGCTGCGGTCCGCCGGATAGACCTCCTCGCGCGGGACCAGGCCGTAGCGGCCGCTGAGCCAGAACCCGAACGCCTCGAAGACGTTCAACCCGTCCCGCACCGAGACCGTGGTCATGTTCAGATTCCCCGACGTCGGATCCAGCTCGGTGCCCTCGATGTCGACGACCTGTTTCCCGTCCACCTGGCCCAGGGTGTTGAACGTCGGGCCCGGCCCCAGCGCGACGAACGGCACCTGCACCACCGTTCCCAGCCCGAGCAACGCCACGACCGGCACCAGCGCCGCGAGCAGGGTGAGCATCCGTCGATTCACCCGGCCCAGCGTAGAGGTCGGCGCGGCACCGACCGTCCGGACCGGGCGGCGCGCCCTGTTCGCGCTCGGCGTGATTTCCGCTGCGGCCCGGCCGCGCCGCGCCTTGTACCGTTGACGTATGAGCAATCAGCCGTTCGGCTTCTCCAACTCCGACGACGACCCCGACCGCGACAAGAACGCCGGTGGCGGTCCGACCGGCCCCGGCGGAATGCCGTTCGGGTTCGGCGCCGAGGGCTTCGACCCGGCCGCGCTCGGGCAGATGCTCACCCAGTTCGGGCAGATGCTGTCCGGTATGGGCAGCGCGATGGGCACCGGCGGCCAGGACGGACCGGTGAACTACGACGTCGCGAAGAAGCTGGCGTTGCAGCAGATCGGTTCGGTCACGCCGGTCCCGTCGAGCACCGCGTCCGCGGTCACCGACTCCGCGCACCTGGCCGAGGTCTGGCTCGACGGCGCCACGACCCTGCCTGCCGGCGCGACCCGGACCGAGGCGTGGACGGCGGCCGACTGGCTGGAGAACACCCTCGACACCTGGAAGCGGCTGTGCGATCCGGTCGCGGAGCAGGTCTCGGGCATGTGGGTGTCGGGCCTGCCGGAGGACGCGCGGCAGATGGCCGGACCGATGCTCGGCATGATCGGGCAGATGGGCGGCCTGGCCTTCGGGTCGCAGCTCGGTCAGGCGCTGGGCCAGTTGGCGTCGGAGGTGTTGACGTCCACCGACATCGGCCTTCCGCTCGGACCGGCCGGCGTCGCGGCGCTGCTGCCGACCGCGATCGAGAAGTTCAGCGAGGGACTCGAGCAGCCGGACCGGGAGATCCTGGTGTTCCTGGCCGCCCGCGAGGCCGCGCACCAGCGCCTCTACGTGCACGTGCCGTGGCTGCGGCAACGCCTGCTCGCGACGGTCGAGGACTACGCCCGCGGCATCACGATGGACTTCTCCGCGATCGAGGAGGCCGCCCAGAACCTCGACCCGAGCGCGCTGGCCGACCCGTCCAAGCTCGAGGAACTGCTGCAGCAGGGCACCTTCGAGCCGCAGACGACGCCGGAGCAGAAGCAGGCGCTCGAACGCCTCGAGACGCTGCTCGCGCTGATCGAGGGCTGGGTGGAGACGGTGGTCGCGCAGGCCCTCGGCGACCGGCTGCCCGGGGTCGCCGCGCTGAGCGAGACGCTGCGCCGGCGCCGCGCGACCGGTGGACCCGCCGAGCAGACGTTCGCGACGCTCGTCGGCCTGGAACTGCGCCCCCGCAAGGTCCGCGAGGCCGCGCAGCTGTGGAGCCGGCTCACCGATGCCGCCGGCATCGAGGGCCGCGACGGCGTGTGGGCACACCCCGACCTGCTGCCGGATTCGAGCGACCTGGACAGCCCTGCCGCGTTCGTCGACCGCGTGGTCGGCGGCGGCACCAGCACGATCGACGACGCGATCGCCCAGATCCAGGAGATGGAGGCCCGCGAACGCGAGGAGCGCGGCGTCACCGGAACCGGCGACGAACCGAACGAGTAGTCACCGCACCCGAACGTCGCAGGTCATCGGGCGTCGGGGGCTGTGGACAACCCGCTGCGACGCGGCGGTCGGCGACCGGTCGGCTGGGATGCTGGCCGGCATGGACACCCTCGTCGGCGGGCACACCGGTCCTCGGCTCGACCCGCGCATCCCGGTCCTGACCCGTCCCAGTGGCGCCCTGCAGCTCGGGTGGGATCCGGACACCGCGCTGCTGCTGCGGCCCCCGGCCGGCGTCGCCGCGGACACCCTCGCAGGCATCCTGCGCCTGCTCGACGGCCTGCACCGCGAGGACGAGGTCGTGTGGCAGGCCAACCGTGCCGGCATCGACGGCGTCGACATCGCGCAGATCCTCGCCGAGCTGGACGCCGCCGGCGCCCTGGTGCCGCCGCGCCGCGAACCGGCGGTGCGCTCGGTGCACCTGCACGGGCGCGGTCCACTCGCGGACGGGCTCGCGGCCGCACTCGGCGACGGCCGGGTGCGCGTCGCACGCTCCGTCCCCGACCGGTCCGGCGCCTGCCCCCTCTCGCACGGGGCGGACTGCGTCGTCCTGACCGACGAACTGGTGCCCGATCCGCGAACGGTCGCGGGCCTGGTCGCCGCCGGCGTCGCACACCTGCAGGTCCGATTCCGGGACGGCCGCGGCGTCGTCGGGCCGCTGGTGCTGCCGGGGCGCACGAGCTGTCTGCGGTGCGCGGACCTGACCCGCACGGGCCGCGACCCCGAGTGGCCGCATCTGGCCGCCCAGCTGCTCGGCCGGGTCGGGCACGCCCGGCCGGACACCGTCCTGGCGACCACCGCGCTCGCGGCCACCGAACTGTCCGCGCTGATCGACGCCGACCCGGCCCGGCCACCGGCCAGCCTGAACGCCACCCTGGAGCTGGACCTCGCGGCGACGCGTCTGGTCCGCAGGCCCTGGCGTCCCCACCCGAGGTGCGGCTGCCGTGGTGTCGCCCGGGATCGTGTCACCAGGGATGTAGGCGAACCCGCCGATCGTCCGCCATGATGGGGGCGTGCCCGACATTCCCCGCCGCAGCTCAGCCCGCACCGCCAAACTCGCGAGCATCCCGCTGGGGATCGCAGGCCGCGCGGCGGTCGGCTTCGGGCGCAAGCTGGCGGGCGGCGACCGGGCGGAGATCGACGCGAAGCTCACGCAGCAGGCGGCCGAGCAGCTGTTCACGGTGCTCGGCGAGCTCAAGGGCGGCGCGATGAAACTCGGGCAGGCCCTGAGCGTGATGGAGGCCGCGGTCCCGGAGGAGTTCGCCGAACCGTATCGGGACGCGTTGACGAAGCTGCAGGCCGAGGCGCCCCCGCTGCCGGCGGGCAAGGTGCACCGGGTCCTCGACCAGCAGCTCGGTACCCGGTGGCGGGAACGGTTCACCAGCTTCGACGACACCCCGACCGCGTCGGCGAGCATCGGGCAGGTGCACCGGGCGGTGTGGTCGGACGGCCGCGATGTCGCCGTCAAGGTGCAGTACCCGGGTGCCGACGAGGCATTGCGGGCCGACCTGAAGACCCTGTCCCGGATGGCGGGCATGTTCACCGCGGTCATGCCGGGCACGGACGTCAAACCGGTCCTCGACGAGCTCAGCGCACGCACCGAGGACGAGCTCGACTACCGGATCGAGGCGAACAACCAGCGGGCGTTCGCCGCGGCGTTCGCCGGGGACCCGAAGTTCGCGATCCCGAAAGTCGTTGCCAGCGCGCCGAAGGTGATGATCACCGAGTGGATGGCCGCGACACCGCTGTCGGCGATCATCGGCGACGGCACCCCCGAGCAGCGCAACACCGCCGGGGCCCGGCTGGCGGAGTTCCACTTCGCGTCGCCGACCCGGGCCGGGCTGCTGCACGGCGACCCGCACCCCGGCAACTTCATGCTCGGCGACGACGGCCGGCTCGGTGTCCTCGACTTCGGTGCCTGCGCCCCGATGCCCGGCGGCCTGCCCCCGGTGCTCGGCCGGATGGTCCGGCTCGCGCTCGACGAGCGGTTCGAGGAACTCACGGAGTTGTTGCGCGCCAACGGGTTCGTGCTGCCCGGCCGGAACGTCACCGACCGCGAGATCGCGGACTACCTGCGCCCGTTCACCGACCCGATCCACACCGAGTCGTTCCACTTCACGAGGGCGTGGCTGCAGCGCGCGGCGGGTACGGCGACCGACCTCTCGTCGGACCACTTCCGCACCGCCCGGGCGCTGAATCTGCCCCCGAAGTACGTGATGATCTTCCGGGTGCTGCTCGGGTCGGTCGGCATCTGCGCCCAGCTCGACGCGGAGGCGCCCTACATGGGGATCCTGACGCAGTGGCTGCCCGGCTTCACCGAGGACGTGCGCAGAGCGGAGTAGCGCGGACCGTGCCGGGCGGTGCGCGGCGGCAGGCACCTAGACTGTGCGCTCGTGCGGATCGCGACCTTCAACGTCAACGGAATCCGTGCGGCGCAGCGTCGCGGATTCGAGCAGTGGCTGCGCGAACGGGCACCCGACGTGGTCGCGGTGCAGGAGATGCGGGCGCGCGCGGACGCGATCCCGGCCGGGGTGTTCGGCTCCTACCACCTCGCCTACGACGAGGGCGTGCTGGCCGGACGCAACGGCGTCGCTGTACCTGCCGAAGGGTGGCCTTCCGGCGCACCTGCAGAAGCCGGGGCGGATGCGGGAGGCGCCGGACGGCGGCGCCCGGTACGAGCGCAAGATGCGCTTCCTCGACGCGTTCGCGCGCCAGCTGACGCGCTCGCGCCGCGACGCCCGCGCACGCGGCCGGGAACTGCTGCTGATGGGCGATCTCAACATCGCGCACACCCGCCACGACGTGCGGAACTGGCGGCGCAGCAACCAGGTCGAGGGACATCTCCCCGAGGAACGCGAGTGGTTCGGGTCGATCCTGTCCCCGCGGACGCTCGTCGACGTCGTCCGCAGTCGGTTCCCCGACACCGACGGACCGTACTCGTGGTGGTCGTGGCTCGGGGAGTCCTTCACGAACGATGTCGGATGGCGTATCGACTACCACCTCGCGACACCGGCACTCGCGCGAGCGGCCGTCGCCGCGGGCACCGACCGCGATCCGGCCGCCGACCGGCGGATCAGCGACCACGCCCCGGTCGTCGTCGACTACGCCCTCTGAGCCGCGCCGGCGCCGGTGCCCCGGCGGTCGGAAGAACCGCCGGGACAACCGGTCACGCGCAGACGGCCACCTTCCGGGGGCGGCCGCGCGGGCGCTTGCGGGCGATCACCACGCCGTGGTCGAGGATCTCGCCTCCCCAGACTCCCCACGGCTCGGCACGGTCGAGGGCGGCGCTGAGGCAGCGGGCCCGGACCGGGCACTGCGCGCAGAGGGACTTCGCCAGCTCCAGTTCTGCGGGGGTCTCCCCGAACCAGAGATCGGGATTGTCGGCACGGCAAGGCAATTCGCGCTGCATCGACCCGGTGGTGGTGGGTTCGGTGATGGTGCGGACTGTCGCGGTGGACACGTCGTGCTCCTTACGGACTCGTCGATGGGTTCGGGGTGCGAACCGATGACCCGTCCTGGAGCCACCTCCCCGACGGGGAAGTACTCGAAAACACGAAAGGCCACGGTTCGCTGGGGCGTCCGTGGCCGGTGCGGAAACTGCTACCGAGTGTGGTCTCGGTGTGCGATCCGGGACACGGACGACTGAGCTGCTGCATGTGCGCGACGTCGGATGACGCGCTTCGGCGCCTCCGCCCACATGGCGGCGGGCAGGTGAGCGGCGCCGCCGACCAGTGCGGACGGCGCGAGCCACTGAGTGGCCGACGCATATGCCTGCGCGCTGCTGTTCCGATCGATCATGGTTCCGATCACCTCCCTTGTCGTTCGTGCGGTCCCACCGACGCGCGAGCGTCGGGGGCTGGCCATGACGGCAGGCCGAAAGCCCGCAACGTCGGAATCCAGGGTAAGCGGTACCGCGGGAACCGCACAACCCATTTTTGACCTGCGGTTATGCGTCCTCGATCAGGCTCGGCTGGCCGGTGCCGAGCGGGTTCTCGCCGCGCACCACGGCCAGCACGTCGGCCCCGAACCGCTCGAGTTTCTTCGCGCCGATCCCCGGGATCGCGACCAGTGCGCGGTCGTCGCGGGGCTGCTGTTCCGCGATCGCGGTCAGCGTGGTGTCGCTGAACACCACGTACGCGGGCACCTTCAGTTCCTTCGCCTTCTCCAACCGCCACGCCTTGAGCGAGTCGAACACCGCGGCATCGAGGTTCGACGGGCAGCCCTCGCAGCGGCCGAGCATCGTCGCCGCGGTGCCCAGCAGTTGCTTGCCGCACACCCGGCACCGGGGGCGCTTCTTCTGGGCCACCGGCGCCGCGATCCTGGACGCCGGCGAGTTCTCCGGCACCAGGTCGAGCAGGAACCTCGACCGGCGGCGTGAGCGTCGTCCGCCCGCGGTGCGGGACAGCGCCCACGACAACTGGAGGTGTTCGCGGGCGCGGGTGACCCCGACGTACAGCAGTCGACGCTCCTCCTCGACCGCCGCCTCGTCCGGCGGGGTCGACTTGTCCCCCAACGCATGCTGGATCGGCAGGGTGCCGTCGGTGAGCCCGACCAGGAACACCGCGTCCCATTCGAGACCCTTCGCGGCGTGCAGCGACGCCAGCGTCACGCCCTGGACGGTCGGAGGGTGCCGGGCCTCGGCGCGGGCGGCGAGGTCGCGAAGCAACCCGGCCAGGTCGAGGTCGGGCTGGTCTGCGAGCAGATCCTCCGTCAGCGCCACGAGCGCGGTCAGTGACGCCCACTTCTCCCGAGCCTGTGCGCCGGCCGGCTCGGTGTCGGTCAGGCCCAGCGGTACGAGCACCGCACGCACCAGCGTCACCAGGGCCGCGCCCCGGTCCGCGCCGTCCGGCAGGTCCTCGCGGGACGCGGTCTGCCGCAGCGCGCCGACCGCCTGCCGCACCTCCGGCCGGGTGAAGAACCCCTCCCCGCCGCGAACCTGGAACGGGATCCCGAGTTCGGTGAGCGCCTGCTCGTGTGCCTCGGACTGCGCGTTGATCCGGTACAACACCGCGATCTCCGCGGCCGGAACGCCGGAGTCGATCAGCTTCTTCACCGACCGCGCGACCGCGGCCGCCTCCGCCGGCTCGTCGTCGAACTCGACGAACGTCGGCTCGGGGCCCGGCGGGCGCTGACCGATCAGCTGGAGGCGGGTGCCGGCGATCCGGCCGCGCGCGGCCCCGATCACCCGGTTCGCCAGCGACACCACTTCGGGTGTGGACCGGTAGTCGCGTTCGAGCCGCACCACGGACGCGTCCGGGAACCGGCGGGAGAAGTCCAGCAGGTAGCGGGGCGACGCGCCGGTGAACGAGTAGATCGTCTGGTTGGCGTCACCGACGACGGTGAGGTCGTCGCGGTCGCCGAGCCAGGCGTCGAGGACCCGCTGCTGCAGCGGGGTGACGTCCTGGTACTCGTCGACGACGAAGCAGCGGTAGCGGTCCCGGAACTCCTGCGCCACCGCGACGTGCTCCTCGAGCGCGCCTGCGGTGTGCAGCAGCAGGTCGTCGAAGTCCAGGAGCATCGTGTCGCCGCGCACCTTGACGGACTCGTAGGCGGCGTACACGTCGGCCACCTTCCCCGCATCGGCCGGGGGCTCACGGCGCATCCGGGCGGCCGCCGCGGGGTAGTCCTCCGGCGCGATCAGCGACGCCTTCGACCACTCGATCTCCCCGGCCAGATCCCGCACGCTCTCGGTGTTGGTCGGCAGGCCCACCCGGTTCGCCGCCTGCGCGACGATCGCGAACTTGCGGTCCACCAGCTCCCACTGGGTGTCGCCTATCACCTGCGGCCAGAAGTACCGCAACTGCCGCAGCGCCGCCGCGTGGAAGGTCCGCGCCTGTACCTGGTTGGCGCCCTCACCGATGCCGAGTCCGCGCAGCCGGGACCGCATCTCCCCCGCCGCCCGGGCCGTGAACGTCACCGCGAGGACCTGCCCGGCCGCGACGTGGCCGTCGGCGACCAGCCGCGCGATCCGGTGGGTGATGGTGCGGGTCTTGCCCGTGCCTGCCCCGGCGAGCACACACACCGGCCCGCGTGGCGCCAGCACCGCCGCCGACTGCTGCGGGTCCAGTCCCTCGACGGTGTCACTGAGATCCTGGGCGCGCGCTGACATGGGCTCCATCATGACAGGGCCTGCCGACACGACCCGATGCGCCCGCGACGCCCGTGAGTGGCATGACCCGCATTGGGGTGAAGATCACTCGCGGGTCGCGGAGCCGCACGGAACAATTCGGCGGCGTCGTGATGTTGAACGCGCCGTGACCGCAACCGAGACCGTCCCCGCCCTGACCATGTACTCCACCACCTGGTGTGGGTACTGCCGCCGACTGAAGAAGCAGCTCGACGAGAACGGCATCACCTACGTCGAGGTCGACATCGAGCAGGATCCCGCTTCGGCCGAGTTCGTGGGCAGCGTCAACGGAGGCAACCACGTCGTCCCGACCGTGAAGTTCGCCGACGGCTCGACCGCGACCAACCCGAGTCTCGCCGAGGTCAAGAAGGTCCTCGGGGTCTGACCCGCACCGATCCACACGACCGGCCGTCTCCTCGGAGGCGGCCGGTCTGCTGTGTGCGCCCGGCGGTGCCGGCTGGTTGGCCCACGCCGGCGGTGCCGGCTGATTGGCCTACGCCGGCGGTGCCGGCTGATTGGCCTACGCCGGCGGTGCCGGCTGATTGGCCTACGCCGGCGGTGCCGGCTGATTGGCCCACGCCGGCGGTGCCGGCTATTTGGCCCACGCCTCGATCATGCCGCGGGCGATCGAGACGGAGCCGGGGACCAGCAGCGGCGCGTCCTCCGGCGAGGTCCAGTCCCCGAGCGCGAGCGCATCGCGCACTTCGTCACGGCCGAACCAGCGCGCTTCGGCGATCTCGCCGTCCGCGAAGTTCAGCGGGGTCTCCGGGTCGGCGATCGCGGAGAACCCGATCATGACCGACCGCGGGAACGGCCAGGGCTGGCTGCCGAGGTAGCGGATGTCACGGACCGGGACACCGACCTCTTCCGCGATCTCCCGGGCCACGCAGGCCTCGAGCGATTCCCCGGCCTCGACGAATCCGGCGAGCACCGAGAAGCGACGTTCGGGCCAGGTGCCGTTGCGGGCGAGCAGAACCCGGTCGGCACCGTCGTGCACCAGGCAGATCACCGCCGGATCGGTGCGCGGGAACTCCTCGTGGCCGGTGCTGGTGCTGTGCCGGGACCATCCGGACATCGTCGGTGTCGTCGCCGCCCCGTCGATCGCGCTGTACGCGGCGGCGTCGTGCCAGTTCAGCACCGCGACAGCGGTCGTCAGCAGGCCGGCGCTCGCGTCGTCGAGGCGGTGCCCGATCATCCGGAGGTCACCGAGCTGTCCGGTCATGGCCGGCACGCGCACCGCCCACACGTGCACGCCCTCGCGGCGGCCGAGGAACACCGCACCGGGGACGGGTTCGGCGCCGAGCTCGGTCGCCGGTTCGAGGACCAGGTCCGCACCGTCGATCCGGGCCTGGCCGCGGTGGTTGACTCGCAGGACCAGCGCGTCCGCCCACCCGGTCCGCAACGCCTCGGTGTCCGCGCGCAGTTCCTCGGCGCGGTCCAGCGCCGACCGGGACAGCAGGGGAACCTCGGTCATCTCGAAATCAGCCACGCCCATCACAGTAGGGTCTGCCATTCGCCTCGGTGCCGGGGCGGTGCCGGGTGCGTCCCGGTGATCAGTTGCCGACGCGGCGGATGTAGAGCAGCCGGTCGTTCTCCTCGACGGCGTCGACCTCCGGCGCGCCGACCCGCACGAGGCGCCCGTCCCGGACCACACCGAGCACGATGTCGGACAGGTGCCGCGGCGAGCCGCCGACCTCGTCGCGTTCGACCTCGCGTTCGGCGATCGCGAACCCGGCCTCGGGGGTGAGCAGGTCTTCGATCATCTCGACCACCGTCGGGGTGGTGCGGGCGATGCCGAGCAGCCGGCCGGCCGTCTCGGACGACACCACCACCGAGTCGGCGCCGGACTGCCGCAGCAGGTGCGCGTTGTCGGTTTCGCGGATCGCGGCGACGATCTTCGCCTTGGGGCCGACCTCCCGGGCCGTGAGCGTGACCAGTACCGCGGTGTCGTCGCGGTTGGCGGCGACGATCACCGACGCGGCGTTCTGGACGCCCGCCAGTCGCAGCACGTCCGACTTGGTCGCCGAGCCGTACACCGTCACCAGGCCGAGAGCGGCGGCCGAGTCGAGGACGGCCTGGTCGGTGTCGACGACCACGATCTCCGACGGCTTGATCCCGTCGCCGAGCATCGCGTCGACCGCGGTCCGGCCCTTCGTGCCGTATCCGACGACGACGGTGTGATTGCGCACGGTGTGCCTCCAACGCTGAATCTTGTACGCCTGGCGGGACCGTTCGGTCAGCGCGGCCAGGGTGGTGCTGATGAGGATGATGAGGAACAGGACGCGGAGCGGGGTGATCACCACGACATTGATCAGCCGGGCCTCCGGGGTGATCGGGGTGATGTCGCCGTAGCCGGTGGTCGACAGGGACACCGTCGCGTAGTACAGGCAGTCCAGGAACGACAGCTCGTTGTCCTGTGCGTCCCGGTATCCGTCGCGGCCGATGTAGATCACGAGGACGGCGAGCATCAGGACGGCGACCGCCATCATGACCCGTCGGAAGATCAGCTGGTACGGGCTACGCACCAGTTCGGGGATCCGCAGCACGCCCACTAGGGCGTAGTCGGGGCGCTCGGTCAGCACCTCCGGATCGGGCAGCCGATCCCGCAACTTACCGGCCATGGTCGGGACTCCAGTTCGCAGACATCGGCTGGGAGCCTAACCCCCGATCGAGCGGGTACGTGTGCGGCCGCGCGATGAGCGGTGTGGCCGAGCGGGCGAACACCCCGGCGCGACGCGAAATCCGGTGCGGACGCCGATGGGCGACACGACGCGGACGCCATCGGACGACACGGCGCGAGCGGTCGATGTGATCGACCCCAGTCGCGGCGCGGCGTGCTCCGGTGCTGGCGCATGCGGGCGCGGTCGGTCAGGCTGGATCCGTGGCCCTCTCCCCCGCTCCCGCTCTCGCCGCCCTGCTCCTCGGTTCCGGCACCCTGCATTTCGCGACTCCGAAGCCGTTCGACGCGATCGTGCCTCGGGCACTGCCCGGCAACGCCCGCACCTACACCGAGGTGTCGGGGGTCGCCGAACTCGCGATCGGGGCGGCGCTGGCGGTGCCGCGCACCCGACGGCTCGGCGGCACGCTCGCGGCGGCGCTGTTCGTGGCGGTGTTCCCGGCGAACGTGCAGATGGCGCTCGACTGGCTGCGGAGCGACCGACCGGCACCGGCCAAGGCGGCGGCACTCGCCCGGTTGCCGCTGCAGATCCCCCTCGTCGTCGCCGCGCTGAGGGTGCGGCGGGGAGCCTGATCACGCAGGCGACCGCTCGCCGGTGTCGGTCGCGGCCGGCTCGCCCGTGTCGGCGCCTGCCGTTTCGATCAGCCGGGTCAGGGCGTCGGCGTCGGGCAGGGCGTCGGGCGCGATGGTGCGCCCGGTGCGCACGTAATGGAACGCCGCCCGAACCCGTGACGGGTCGACCGGCGCCCCGCCCCGCGCCTGGGCGCGTGCGGACATCAGTTCCGCCCAGGCGATCCGGTAGGCGGCCAGCTGCATGACCACGGCGCGCTCGTTGGCGGCGCTGGGCTCGGCTCCGGTCTTCCAGTCGATCACGGTCCAGCCGCCGTCGGGATCGGCGAACACGGCGTCGATCCGGCCACGGACGACGGTGCCTGCGATGGACGTCTCGAACGGCACCTCGACCTCGACGGGACTGCGGTGCGCCCACCGCGATCGCAGGAACGCCTCCTGCAGCGCCTCGAGGTCGGTGTCGGCGGCACCGTCCGTGTCGGCGGCGCCGGGCAGCTCGTCCATGTCGAGCAGCCGGGTCGCACCGAACCGGCGCTCGACCCAGGCGTGGAACGCGGTTCCTCTGCGCGCCAACGGGTTCGGGGGGAACGGCAGCGGCCGGCGCAGCCTGGCGGCGAGCGCATCGGGCGCGGCGGCCAGGTCGACGAGCTGACTGACGGACATCTGCGTCGGCAGCGCCACCTCCGCTCGCGCCGCGGCGCGAGCGGCCCGTTCGGCGAGCAGCGCGTCGACGTCGGCTGCCCAGCCCTCCGGATCGTCGGCGGGGTCGGGGTCGGCCGGGGCCTTCGCGGCCAGCGCGGCGAGTACCAGCGCGGCGCCACGTTCGACACCGACCTTCCTGTCCCCCAACGGGTCCCGCGGCCATTCCAGGCTCACCGGTTCGGCGGTCAGCGGATTCTGCGCCTCGGGGTCGGGGTCCGGCGCCCAGCGTTCGACGGTGCCGATCGACCGGCCACTCTGCGCCGCGCCGTCGACGACCGCGCGGAGCTCGGTGAGGAAATCCGACGGGCCCTTCGGGGTGGTCCCGGCTTCGGACCAGTGGTGTCCGGAGACGTACAGCGCGCGCTCGGTGCGGGTGAGGGCGACGTAGAACAGGCGGCGGTCCTCGTCGAGTTTGCGGCGTGCGAGGGCGTCCTTGTGCGCGGTGATCGCGTCCTCGAGGTCCTTGCGGTCGCAGACGTCCTCGAGGTCGAGGACGGGGACCCCGTCGGAGGCGTCCTCGCCGAGCGCCCGGTCGCCACGCAGCGACGGCGGCAGTTCGCCGACGGTGCCGAGCCAGGTTCCGGTGGCGGTCCCGGACGGGAACACCCCGTCGACCACGTGCGGCACGGCCACGACCTCCCACTCGAGGCCCTTCGCCGAGTGCACGGTCAGTACCTGCACCCGGTCGGGCGCAACCTCGACCTCACCGGGCGCGAGCCCGTTCTCGACGGTCTCCGCGGCGGCGAGGAACGCGAGCAGCCCGGTCAGTGTCGCCGACGGGTTGCGGGCGTAGTCGGCGACGGCGTCGGCGAACGCGTCGAGGTGTTCGCGGCCGGCGCCGCCGGGGTGGACCCAGGGCAACCGGGACTGCGCCTCGATGCCGATGCCGAGGACCCGCTCGACCTCGGCGACCAGTTCGGTGAGCGGCTGCCCGATCCGCTCCCGCAGGGACGTCAGTTCCGCGGCGAGTGCGGTGATGCGTGCGTGTCCGAGCGCCGAGTACCGGGACGGCGCACCCGGGTCGGCGATCGCGTCGGCCAGGCCCGCCTGTTCGGCGTGCTCGCCGGGCAGCGCCGCCTCCAGCGCCTGGTCGAGACTGTCCTGGTCGGTGACCGCGCCGCCGGCACTGCGCGCGGCCCCGACCGCGAGTTCCCGGGCCCGTCTCCACAGCGCGGCGAGGTCGGCGACGCCGAGCTGCCAGCGGGCTCCGGTCAACACCCGCACGGCCGCGCTGCCTGCGAGCGGGTCGGCGACCACGCGGAGCATCGCGATCACGTCCGCGACCTCGGGTACGTGCAGCAGCCCGCCGAGCCCGACGACCTCCACCGGCAGCCCGCGCCGGCGCAACGCGGCCGCGACCGGGGCGGCGTCGGCGTTGCGGCGGATCAGGACTGCGGCGGTCGGCGGCGCCTCGTCGCGGTCCCGGGCGGCCGTGTACTCGGCGGCGATCAGGTCGGCGACCCACTCCCGCTCCCGGTCGACGTCCTCGTGCAGGGCGATGCGGATGTCGCCCACGGCCGCATCGGGTTTCGGGCGCAGCTCCGGTACCGGGACGCCACGTTCCCGCAGGCTCGCCGACGACGCGTTCGCGAGTTCGAGCGCTTCGGGCGGATTGCGCCAGCTGGTCAGCAGTTCCAGGCGCGGGGCGGGGCGTCCGTCGGGCAGGGGGAAGTCGGTGGCGAAGCGGGGCAGGTTCGCGGCGGAGGCGCCGCGCCACCCGTAGATGGACTGCATCGGGTCGCCGACCGCGGTCAGCGCGAGGGCGCCGTCCTCGCCGCCGCCGAACAGCGATGACAGCAGCACCCGCTGTGCGTGCCCGGTGTCCTGGTACTCGTCGAGCAACACGACGCGGAACCGTGCACGTTCGGCGCGGCCCACCTCGGGGTGGTCGGCGGCGACGCGGGCCGCGAGGGACATCTGGCTGCCGAAGTCGAGTGCCCCCTCGCGCCGCAACGCGTCCGCAACCCGCTCGACCAGCGGCAGCAGCGCGACGCGTTCGTGCTGGGTCTCGAGGACGTCGAGCAGTGCCTTCTTCGGCCCGCCGCGTTGGCGGGGCCCGGCGGGCAGCGTGTGGATCAGTTTGTCGAGTTCGGTGTGCGCCTCCCGCAGGTCCGCGGGTTCGACGAGATGTTCGGCGAGCTGCCCGGACAGGTCGAGCACCGCCTCGGTCAGCGAGGTGGGGTTGCGGTCGGTGTCGAGGTCGCCGTCCCAGGAGCTGACGACCCGGAAGGCCAGCTGCCACAACGCGGTCTCGGACAGGAGGGAGGCGGACGGTTCCATCGGCAGCAGCAGCCCGTGTTCGGTGAGCAGCCGGCCGGCGTACGAGTGGTAGGTGCTGACCTCCGGCTCTCCGGACAGGATGCGACCGCGCAGGTCCTCGCTCAGCCCCAGCCCCCGCACCACGCGGGGATCGGCGAGGCGGGCGAGCCGTTTGCGGATCCGGGACGTCAACTGCTGTGCGGCTTTTCGCGTGAAGGTCAGGCCCAGCACCTGCTCGGGGTCGACGAGGCCGTTGGCGACCAGCCACACCACCCGGGCGGCCATCGTCTCGGTCTTGCCTGCGCCGGCGCCGGCGACCACCAGGGTCGGGCCGAGCGGCGCGGCGATCACCGCGGCCTGTTCGGGGGTCGGCGGGAACTGGCCGAGCGCGGCCGCCAGCATCGCGGGGCTGATCCGTGGGGTCACGCCTCGGTCACCTGCCGTCCCTCCTCCTGCGCCGGGCAGCTCGACACCACCGGGCAGTGCCGGCACCCGTCGTTCGGCCGCGCCCAGAACTGCGGCCCCCGGGTGGCGGCGGCGGCCGCGTGCACCACGTCGAGCCACTGCTCCTCGGTCTCCTCGGTGAGCGGCGCCTGCAGTCGTTGCGCGGCGCCTTCCTTCTGATTCGCCTTGGCCACGAACACCAGTCGGGCGCCGCCGGGCCGCTCGGCGGGCTCCCCGGCGATCGCCCCGTGGGCGGCGGCGAGCTGGTAGGTGGCGAGCTGGGCGTGCTGCTCGGCGGCGTCCTTGCTGACCGGGGTGCGGGCCGTCTTGACGTCGACGACGACGGGCCGGCCGTCGGCGTCGCGTTCGAGCCGGTCGATGCGACCGCGCAGCCGCACCGCCGGTTCCCCCTCGATGCGCGCCTCGAGCACACCGTCGACGGCGACCTCGACACCGACCTCGGTGAGCTCACCGCGCGTGCGGCGCAGCCACTCCGAGAACGCGTCGATCATCTGCGCGGTGCGGTCCATCTCGCGGCGCGAGTACCACTGCGAGCCGAGGTCGACGGCGTCCCACGCGGTGGCCAGTGCCCGGCGCACCTGGTCGGGCGGCATCTTCCCGGCCACCGCCTGCACGAGGGTGTGGACCAGGGTGCCGGTGACGGCGTGCGTGTTCTCGCCGTCGGTGCCGCCGTGCCGTTCCAGTGCCCACCGCAGCGGGCACGCGTCGAGCTGCTCGATCGTGGACGGGGACAACGGGACCGGACCGTCCTCGATCTGCCACAGCGGGTCGGCGGAACTGCGACCGCCGACTCCGTACCACTGTTCGGGGTGGGCGCCGCGCACGCCGGCGCGGGCGAGGCGGGCCAACTGGGCGGCCGCGCGGCGCTGCATGTCGGGGTCGGTCTCGGCGAGGTCGGGGTCGCAGACGACGCGGCGCAGTTCGGCGATCAGCGACGACAGCGCCAGCACCCTGCTCGGGAGGGCGGGCGCCGGGTCGGTTCCGATGTCGCCGAGATCCTCGTCGGCGCCGAGCAGTTCGTCGACGAATCGGGACGGCTCGAGGTCCGAGTCCCCGGCCGTCGAACTGACCGCGGTGACCAGGAGGGTGCGGCGGGCGCGGCTGCAGGCGAGCAGGAACAGCCGGCGTTCCTCCGCGAGCAGCGGCGCCGTCCGGGAGAGCGGGGTCTCGCCGGGGTCGCCGACCCCGGCGGTGAGGTCGACGAGCTCCTCGGTGCCGAGCAGGGTCCCTCGGGCACGCAGCCCGGGCCACAGCCCCTCCTGGACGCCGGCGACCACGACGACGTCCCATTCGCGGCCGGCGGCGGCGTGGGCGCTGAGCACCGACACCGCCTCCGGGACGGCGGCCGCCGACCGCGGGTCGCTCGGGATCTCCTGGTCGGCGAGGTAGTCCACGAACCCGGCGAGGCTCGCACGGGGCAGCCGGTCGACGTAGTTCGCGGCGGCGTCGAAGAGCGCGACGACGGCGTCGAGGTCGCGGTCGGCCTGCGCGCCGATCGGGCCGCCGCGCACCGACGCCGCCGCCCACCGCCTCTCGAGTCCGGTCGCCTGCCAGCACGCCCACAGCACGTACTCGACACCGCGGCCCTGGGTGTGCGCCGTGCGGGCGCGGGCGAGGACGGTCAGCACGCGCCGCAGCGCGGCGAACTCTCCCTCGGTCAGCTTGTCGATCACGCCCTGGTGGGCCTGTTCACCGTCGACGATCATCGCGCGCAGCAGTTCGGCCGAGTCCCGCTCGCCGCCGGTCGCGAGTTCGACGCGGCGCAGCCCGCGGCGCAACCGGCGCAGCGTCACCGGGTCCGCGCCGCCGACCGGCCCGGACACGAGTGCCAGGGCGTCCTCGCCGGCGAACGGTCCGCCGGCGATCGCACGCAGGGCCAGCAGCAGCCCGCCGACCGCGTGCTGCCGCGCCAGGGGCAACTCGGACGCCGCGGTGGTCACCGGCACGCCGGCGGCGAGCAGGGCCCGGCGCAGCGGCGCCAGGACCCGCGGCACCGAGCGGACGATCACCGCCATCCGCGACCACGGCACCCCGTCGTGCAGGTGCGCCCGGCGCAACGTGTCGGCGATCAGGGCCGACTCCTTGCCCGCGGTGCCGAGCACCGCGACCGAGGCGTGGCCGGTCTCGTCGGTGGCCGGCTGCGGGGCGCGGTGCGGCTGCCGCCCCGGCAGCCGCGCGGCCACCCGCGCCGTCACCTCCGAAACCCGTTGTGTGGAGCGATGATTCGTCGACAGCAGCACGCGGCGATCACTGCCCGGGTCGGCGAGATCGATCAGGAAGCGGGAGTCGGCGCCGCGGAACCCGAACACCGCCTGGTCCGGGTCGCCGGCGACGACCGCCAGGTCGGCGCCCCGGGAGAGCAGCCGCACCAGTTCCGCTGCCTGCGGGTCCAGGTGCTGGGCGTCGTCGACGAGCAGGCACCGGATGCGGGCGCGTTCGCGGGCCAGCAGGTCGGGGTCGGTGGCGAACGCGGTCAACGCGGCCCCGACCAGTTCGGCGGCGTCGAGGGCCGGCGCGGTGGCCTCCGGGGCCTCGACGCCGACCGAGCCACGCAGCAGCATCACCTGCTCGTAGCGCGTCACGAACGTGCCCGCGGCCGTCCACTCCGGTCGCGTGTGCTCGTGTCCGAGGCGGATCAGGTCCTCGGGGCCGAGGCCGCGTTCCCCGGCGCGCAGCATCAGGTCCCGCAGCTCCGCGGCGAACCCGGCCAACGGCAGCGCCGGACGCAACCGCTCCGGCCAGTACTCGGCGTCGTCCTCGACGTCCCCGCGGAGCATCTCGCGCAGGACGGCGTCCTGTTCGGCGCCCGTGATCAGGCGCGGCGGCGGGTTCGAGTGCGCGGCCGCCTGCAGCCGGAGCACCGCGAACGCGTACGAGTGCACGGTGCGGACCAGCGGCTCCCGGGTGGCCCGCGACGGCCCGGCGCCGAGCAGGGCGGTGGTGATCTCCTCCCGCACCGCGGTCGCGGCCCGCCGGGAATGCGTCAGCACCAGAACCGATTCCGGGTCACCGTCCGCTCCGGCTATGCGAGAGGCGGCGAGGTCGACGAGCAGGGACGTCTTGCCGGTGCCCGGACCGCCGAGCACCTGCCAGGGCCGCCGTTCCCGACGGACTCCCCCGTCGGCCGCGTCCCGCAGCAGCGGCGCCGCGTCCGGGCCCCAGGTCCGGGCGTCGGGCTCGCGCGGGGGCCGCCGCACCAGGGTGGTGGTGGGCCGGTCCCCCCGCTCGTCGCTCATGACGGGCATTCCATCACGCGGCACCGACAGGCCCCGACGCCCCCGCGGCCGCGCCGTCGGATCGCCCAGCGAACCCGCCCGGCGGCCCTCTCGCGCTGTTCGTCGGCCCGGTCACCGCCGGCAGCACGGCCCGGGACCCGGCGACCACCCATCCGTGGACACCCCCGGCCATGGGCGCTCCCGCCGCCGCGAGGCGTCGGACACGCCGGTGCCCGTGGCGGACACGACGGTGGCCCGTGCCGGGTGCGGATCGTTCGGGATCAGGCGCCGACGGGCCGGCGCAGCCGCGCGGCGTCGCGGACCGGGCGAATCAGGACGGCGCCGACGAGCGCGGCACCGATGCAGGCGAACCCCAGCACGAGGTACCCGCGGTTGTAGCCGTCGAGGGCGGTCGGCGCGGACTGCACGAGGTGGCCCATCACGGTCGGCGCGACCATGCCGGCGAGGGTGGAGATCGCCACACCGACACCCAGCACGGTGCCGCGCTGGCGCACCGGGCTGATCTGCCCGGCCAGCGTCTGGCCGAGCGCGAACACCGACCCCGGCGCGGTCAATCCCACCACCAGCAGCACCAGGCTCACGCCCGGGTCGTCCACGAGCACCCCGGCGACGGTCAGCAGACCGCCCACGCCGACCATCGCCACGCTGAGCATGCCGCGTGACCAGGTGGTGGAGACTCCGCGCACGGTCAGCTGCTGGGACACGATGCCCGCGCCGAGTGTCATCACCCCGCCCACCGCCCAGAAGACCGCGACCGCGGTGCCCGCGGCGGTGAGGGAGAAGCCGCGGCCCTCCTGCAGGAACCGGGGCAGCCAGGTCACCGACAACGCCAGCCCGAAGTAGGCGGCGAATCCGAGCAGGGTGGATCCGACGAAGGTGCCGCAGGTGAGGATGCGCCGGTAGCCGGCCCGCGCCTCCTCGACCGCGGTGCCCGCGGCGGCGGTGGCGACCGCGGAGGCCGACGACGTTGCAGATCCCGACGACGTTGCGGATGCCGACGACGTTGCGGATGCCGACGACGTTGCGGATGCCGACGACGTAGCTCCGTACGGCCCCTCCTGCCGCACGAACGCGAGCCACAGTCCGATCCACACCACCCCGGCCAGGATCAGGACCAGATACCCCTGCCGCCACCCGGCGTGGACGATGACCCACGCGAGAACCGGCGCGGCGACGATCGTGCCGACACTCGCGCCGAGCGCGACGACACTGCTGGGGATCTGCCGCTTCTCGTCGACGAACCACTTCTGCAGCGCGTGGTTGGCCAGCCCGAACGCCGGCCCCTCCGCGGCACCGAGCAGCACCCGCGAGGCGACCAGCAGCCCGAACGAGGACGTCCAGAGCATCGGCAGCTGCGCCACCGACCAGGTGAGCGCGAGCGCGACCAGCAGCCATCTGGTCGGGACCCTGTTCGCGAGCGTTCCGACGCCGATCGCGGACACGCTGAACAGGAGGTAGAAGGCGCTGGCCACGTGCCCGTACGACGCCGCATCGAGGTCGAACGCGGCGCTCATCGGCTTCGCGGCCAGACCGAGGACGGCCTTGTCCGCGAAATTGACGAGCATGAACCCGAACAGCAGACCGGTCACCAGCCAGGCCTGGCGGCTCCCCCACAGGCCTCGCGCACCCGCATCGGCCGCGTTCGAGTTGGTCACCGGGATCACCGACACGCGCGCCTCCTTGCGTGAGCTCCACCGCACCCACTGTGGGTCTGCACACAAGCCTGACGTGCGATGCGCGGGGCGACAACCACCACTTTCCACAGGCGCCCCGAGATGCTGTGACCGGTCACAGCAGGTGCGAGGTCGACGCCGCACCCTGGGGCGGCGTGGGAGGGCACGCCGCCCCGGTCACGGCCTGGACGTCCGCCTCGACGGGGGCGGACCGCCGTTCAGGTCGGCCGCGTCTGCGACGGTGCGCCGAGGAACCCGTCGACGACCGATGCGAGGGCGGGTGCGTTGGTGAGCAGTTCGATGTGTCCACCGCTGTGCAGTTCGAGGGTGGCGTTCGGCAGCAGCCGATGCATGATCCGCGCATTGACGAGCGGGATGAGCGGGTCGTCGGTGCCTGCGACGACGAGCGTCGGCTGCCGAATCACCGGTAGCGCGAACAGGCTGGTCCACGCGGCCCCGGCGAGCAGCTGATAGAGATAGCCACGCCGGGACACGGCCTGGTGCCCGACGATCCGGTCGAGGCCGGGGTCACCGCGCCGGGCGCTGCCCCCGTAGATGGTCGCGGCGTTCGCCGCCAGATGGTCGGGGTCCGCGAATCGGCGCGGCGTGACCATCTTCGCGAGGACGGCGGGTGCGGCGGGCACCATCAGGGCGCCGGTCGCGGTTGCGACCAGGACCAGTCGCCGGCAGCGACGAGGATTCCGGAACGCGAACTGCTGGGCCAGGCCGCCGCCCCAGGAGTAGCCGAGCACGTCGACGGTGCCGTACCCCAGATCGTCGAGCAATCGTCCGAGCATCCGCGCCAGGTACGGAAAGCCGTGCGGCAGAAACGAAGCCGGCGACCCACCCGTACCGGGGACGTCGAACCTGACGACCGTCCGTCCCGGATCGAGGTGCTCGACGACCGGCTCGAGCACCTCGAGGCCCGCCCCGATCCCGTTGCACAGCACCAGCGGTACCGAATCGCCGGGACGAACCCGGACCCGCAACCTGTGCCCGCCGACCGTCACCATGTGCGTCACTTCGCCGGTCATCGGAGCGGGACCACGCAGTCCGCGACCCACTGCGGCTCGGCCGACCGGTCCGTCTCGACGAGCGGGCCGAACACCACGTCGTCGCCGTTCCGGTGCGGTGTGGCCCCTGCGGCCGCGGTGGCCCGGCCGAGTCGTTCGCGCTCGCGCTCGCTCATGCCAGTGCGCCGTGTCCGTGGTCCTGATCGCGGCGGCGGCCGGCGGGTGACGTGCCGGAGAGCGACCAGGTGACCTGGAGCGGGATCGGGCCGTTCGGCAGCCAGGGCTGTTCCTCGACCGCGTCGGCGACCTTCCAGGTTCCGAGTTCGATCACCCCGAGTGCCCCGTCGATCACCTTGTAGTGCTGCACCCCGCTGCCCAGTGCCTCCGATTCGACCCAGGCGATGACGAGCTCTCCCGGCTCGAACCGCGCCTCTCTCTGCACGGCCCGGATCATGTCCACGTCGTGCAGGTGTCCGTCGCCGAAGTTGAACCCGATCAGCGAGTTGCACACGAACTCGGCCTCGCGCACGGTGCGGGTGTCGATGTCGGGCAGCTGGGTGAGCAGCACCGAGAACAGGCCCCGGGCCTGGCTGTGCATGGTCCGCCACGCGGCCGTCTTCTGCAGGGTGATCTCCGCCCACTTCGGCTCGTAGCCGTACTCGACGAACTGGTCGATCTGGTTCTTCGCCGAGCGGGTGACCCGGTTCAGCTTCTCCTCCGCGCCGGGCGCGAAGGCCCACACCGCCGACGCCCAGTTGCCGGCGTACTGCCGCATCGAGGGCAGGAACGAGACCTTGTCCGGACGGACGTTGCCGAGCACCGGGAAGAACAGCAATGCCGCCGCGATGATCAGGGCGAGCCAGGGCGGGCTCATGTCCCAGGGGGCGTACCCGTCCCAGTTCGGGTAGCCGAGGAAGAGGAACACCGTGGTGTAGGCGAACACCACGTTCCACTCCAGCGGCACCGCCAGCGGGAACGTCGAGATGATGAACAGGTGGAACGCCACCATGAACAGCGCGGCGGCGACGGTGACCCACATGTTCGTCGAGACGAACAGAATCAGGGGCGCCACGATCTCCACCACCGTTCCGTTGCCGTGCGCCATGAAGTTCGCCAACCGGGACGGTCGCATGTCACGCGGGAAGTCGCGGTAGTGGGCTCGCTTGACGAACTTCAGCGGCATGGACGGACTGTTGCTGACCATCGGCGGGATGACGTTGGCGAAATGTTTGCCGAACTTGGAGAATCCGGCGCCGACCCAGACCACGACGATGAGCATCTTCAGCGCGATGATCATGTTGACGAACGGCAGAGCGGCGAAGAAGACCAGGGCCGGCAGGTACTGCTCGCCGCGGGCGCCGAGGAAGATTGTCTTGTCCCGCAGTCCGACGAGGACGAGCAGCACGATGGGCGCGAGCAGGAGCGCCGGGTCGACCAGGCCGGAGGTGTTGTCCGGGAGAGCTTGCGACAGTGACGCGCTGTGCACGCCCGGCGCGAGGAGCGGGACCGCGAGGCTCACGAGCAGCGCAACGTAGAGCACGACGTCGAACCGGGTGCGGCGGTCGCCACCGGTCAGCGGCACCCATCTCCACGGCCGCAGCCGAATGGTTCCCGGCCTCGCCCAGAACCGGATCCCGCCGGTCATCGGCGTGATCTTGCCGGCGAGCGGCCCCCACGAGCCCGCGACGCCGACGGCCTCGAGAAGGACGGTCCAGAGGATCACCTTCTGGTAGACGATCGGCTGGTTCCACCACTCGCTGACGTGCCAGAAGGCCGGGAGGCCGGACGTGACCGTCGCGATGACGATGCCTCCGAGCGCGAAGAAGAGGACCAGCTTCACGATGTAGATGGTGTGAACCATTCGCGGAGAACCGAATCCGTTCTCCGCCCAGTCGACGGCGAGAATCCGCATTCGTTCCATGAGCGGCTTCTGCAGAAAGGTGTCCGGATCGACCTTCGGCAGATCCGGCTTGGTGAACCCCATTGTCACGGCCCTCCTCGGGTTGGTTCGGCGATCAGTTGGTTTCGGCGATGATCTGACGCAGCCGCGGCCTGGCGAGACGCACAGCACCGAGGTCGCGAGGACCGCGTCCGGGCTGGTCTTCCGAGCTACCTCGAACACTAGGAACGAGCCCGAACAAGGGCCATATCCTGCGGAAATCAACTTTCGGCGCACCTTTGTGCCCAGAAGACAAGACGACCGGTTCACCGGGGCGGAGGTCGACCGGTATGTGGCCCTGGCAGCGCGGTGGGCCGATCACCGACTCCCCGCTCGACGTCGAGCTCGCTCTGCTGTTGTGTCTCCGACCCGGAGATGCCGCGCGACCCGGTCGCCGGACGACCACTCGACCTCGTGAGCACCAACCCGACCCGGCCGGCCCGCGGTCGGGCAGAATGACTGCCGTGTCCGACCTGAAGATCCATCGTTTCGGTCCCGCCGACGGGGCCCCGGTCCTGGCCCTGCACGGGCTCACCGGGCACGGCGGACGGTGGCGACACCTGGCGGAGGGGTATCTGCCGCAGGTCCGGATGATCGCGCCCGACCTGCGCGGACACGGCCACTCGACGTGGAGCCCGCCCTGGGGCTTCGCCGACCACGTGGACAGCCTCGTCGAGGCCCTCGACGCCGAGACGAGCGAGCCGGTGGTGCTCGTCGGGCACTCGTTCGGCGGTGCGATCGCCGTGCACCTGGCCGCGCGGGCACCGGAGAGGGTGCGGGCGCTGCTGCTGCTCGACCCGGCGATGGGCCTGGAGCCGGGGCGGATGCTCGAGATCGCGGACCTGACCGTGCGCTACCCGGACTACACAGACGCCGCCGAGGCCCGCGCCGAGAAGGTGCACTGCGCATGGGCCGACGTCGCGGCCGAGGTCCTCGACGAGGAGATCGCCGAGCACCTGATCGACGTCGGCGGCGGCCGGGTCGGATGGCGGTACGCGGTGCCCGCGGTGGTGGCGTCGTGGGGTGAGCTGGCGCGGCCCGTGGTGCTGCCGCCGGCGGACCTGCCGACGGTGCTGGTGCAGGCGATGCGGGTGCAGCCGCCGTACGTGACGCCGCAGTTCCGCGCGGCGCTCGACGCGCATCTCGGTGACCGGTTGACCGTGATCGAGATGGACGTCGACCACATGGTCGCCAACTCGCGGCCGGCCGAGGTCGCCGCGCTGATCGAGAAACTGCTCTAGTGGCCGCGACCACCGGCGACCAGGTCGACCGCGTCCGCGAACTGGTCGCGGCGATCCCGACCGGCCGGGTGGCCACCTATGGCGACATCGCCGCCGCGGCCGGGCTCAGCACGCCCCGCACCGTCGGCTGGATCATGCGCACCGACAGTTCCGATCTGCCGTGGCATCGGGTCGTGCCGGCGTCCGGTCGGCCGGCGCCCCATCTCGCCCGGCGGCAGCTGGAGCGGCTCGCCGCCGAGGGCGTCGTCGTCCGCGACGGCCGCGTCGACCTCGCCACGGCCCGGCACCGGTTCTGAGACGGAGGGCCCGAATCCGTGTCCGGCGAACGCGATCTCGACGTCCTGCTCGGTGCGATCAACCCGGCGCTGCGGCCCGGGACGTTCGTGTACGTCAGTGTGTCCGCGGACGCCGCGCGGTCGGTGACCGCAGCCGCGTCCGTCGTCGAGGACGAGGGCGTGAGCATGGTCGTCACGAGAGAGGAAGCGGACGACCGTGATTGGGTCTACGACTTCGAGGCGGCGTGGATCACGCTGCGGGTGCACTCCGCGCTGGACGCGGTCGGCCTGACCGCCGCCGTCAGCGCCGCGCTGGCCGATCACGGCATCAGCTGCAACGTGGTTGCGGGATTCCACCACGACCACCTGCTGGTCCCGGTCGCCGACGCCGAACGCGCGATGGCCACGCTCACCGCCCTCGCTACGCGCCGGGACTGACCTCGCGGTCGGCGCGGAGCGCACGCGCCCCGGGACCCGGCACCCCGACCGTCTCGCGTGCCGTGAGCCCCCGCTCCCCGACCGGCCGTACGACCGCGTGCACGGGCAGACCGGTCGCGCGTTCACGGACCTCGACGCCGGGACCACGCTCGTCGGCGCAGTACCGGTCACCCCATTGCAGCAGCGCGATCATCACGGGCAGCAGATCCATGCCCTTCTCGGTGAGCCGGTACTCGTTGCGGGCGCGGCTGCCCTCCTCCCGGTAGGGCACGGCGCGCAGCACCCCGGCCGCCACCAGCTTCCGGAGACGGTCGGCGAGAACGGATTCGGACATCCCGATGTGCCGGCGCATGTCGTCGAAGCGGCGGACCCCGTTGAACGCCTCGCGGAGGATCACCATCGTCCACTTCTCGCCGATCACGTCGAGGGTGCGCTGCACCGAACAGTTCTCGGTGCTCATCTCCAGCCACTCCATGGCCTTCATCATACAGTTGCTAACTTTCAATTTCGCAGTTAGCGTCGAGTGCATGTCCTCCACCGACTTCACATCCGAACTCCGCTCCCGCCCCGAGAGCGCCTTCGTCGCCGCGGCCGGCCTGATCGTCGACGAGGCCACGGGCACCCGCGTGACCGGGCACATCGAACTCAGCGCCGACCACTTCACTCCGTGGGGCGTGGTGCACGGCGGCGTGTACACCACCGCCGTCGAATCCGCCGCGAGCATCGGAGCCAGCGCCGCCGTCGCCGACCGCGGCCAGTTCGCGGTCGGCGTCCACAACGGCACCGACTTCCTCCGCTCGTCCACCGGCGGCGACCGCGCCCTCGTCGTCGCAGAACCGCTCCAGCAGGGCCGCGTCCAGCAACTGTGGCTGGTGACGATCACCAGCGAGCAGACCGGCAAGACGCTCGCCCGCGGCCAGGTTCGACTGCAGAACGTGCCGCTGCCCGCTTAGCCTCGCACCCGCGACCTGCCCCGTGGCGCCTCGTCGGCGACCGTCCTGACTGCGTCAGCGCCGCGCCCCGACGAGGCACCACCGGCGACGCTGCTGCTCGCCCATGCCCCCTCGCTCCGCGACCATCCGGACAATGCCGCCGAGGTCCGTTTCATCACATTCGTTACTCGTGTTACAGATTCGCCGACCCGGACCCCATGCGGCACGAATGCACCCCGCGAAAGTCCGGACACGAAGGACCCCTCTCGAATATTGTTCGAACATGAGTTCGATCGTAGTGGCGGAGGATCGGGTGAAACACCACCTGGCGGCGCTGCACGACGCCGTCGAGGGGCCGCTCGATGCCCCGTTGACCGGACTCCCCGACGACGACGTCATCGACGTACTGCGGCGGCTGGAAACGACGCTGCGGAAGGCGTCCGCGGTCGGACACCGACTGGTCGTCGAGGTGATGGAGCAGTCGATCCCCGGGAATCTGGCCTGCCGCTCGATCACCGACTTCCTCACCCAGACCCTGCGGATCTCCGGCGCCGACGCCGCCCGCCGGGTCAGGGGCGCAACGAAGGTCGGGACCTGGCACACCCCCACCGGCGTCGATCTCGACCCGG